>CAYUZL010000306.1:0-2504 GCA_964449725.1 uncultured Alteromonas sp.
GTTAATGCATTAGCTGAAGGAAACATGTTACAAATCATTGTCTTTGCTGTGTTGTTTGGCGTAGCAATGTCGATGAGTGGTGAAGCAGGCAAACGTCTAAATATTTTCTTTACTGACGTTAATGATGTAATCATGAAATTAGTCACCTTAGTTATGGGACTAGCGCCTTACGGTGTTTTCATTTTAATGGCGAAACTGTTTGCTTCTACAGGTTTAGAAACCATTACTCAGCTCATAAAATATTTCGTACTTCTACTCATATTACTGGTTGTACATGCTCTCATTACTTACCCCACTCTTCTTAAAATGTTTACCGGACTGAGCCCTCTTATTTTATTTAAAAAAATCCGCAATACAGCACTATTTGCGTTCTCCACATCAAGTAGTAGCGCGACCCTTCCAATCACAATGGAAACAGCCCGTAAAAAGCTCGGTATAGGTAACTCAGTCAGTTCATTCACTTTGCCGCTAGGCGCCACAATTAACATGGATGGCACTGCAATTATGCAAGGTGTAGCCACTGTCTTTATTGCACAAGTTTATGGTGTTGATTTAACCGGATCAGATTATCTACTAGTGGTACTTACAGCGACCCTTGCCTCTATTGGCACAGCAGGCGTACCTGGTGTTGGCTTAATCATGTTAGCTATGGTGCTACAACAAGTTAATTTACCTGTTGAAGGCATCGCACTTATTATAGGTGTAGATAGATTACTTGATATGACCAGAACCGTTGTCAATGTTACGGGTGATTGTACAGTCGCTTGTATCGTTGCAAAATCAGAAGGTGAACTAGACGTTGATGTGTTTAATGACATGAATGCGGGGTTAGAAACCAATAAAGAAAGTTAACTCAAAACACTTGCCGGTTTGATGCGCGCTGCGCGTCTTGCCGGATAATAAGCTGCTATTGTACTCATAATTAAAGAAATAATGACCGTAAAAACTACATCCAACCATTCCAGAGAGGTAGGCAAAAAATCAATAAAATACACATCGGATGAAAGTAGTTTCATATTCAACAATGATTCTATCCAAGCCACTATAGTCGATACGTTAGGTACAATAAGTAAAGCCGCCGCTACCCCGATAAAGGTGCCGATCAAGCCGTTTGTTAAGCCTTGATACAAAAATATACGACGAATAAATGAATCTGTTGCGCCCATACTCACTAAAATCGCAATAGAGGCTTGCTTGGCTCTTACTCCCATCACTAATGTGGATACAACATTAAAACACGCTACGGCAATGACAAGGGTAAGAACGACGTACACTACCATTCTAACCAGCTGGATATCTTGAAATATATGTCCATGAGTACGTGTCCAATCAGACATGTAAACAGGCTGGGCTAATTCGTATCCGTATTTACGTACCACTTGGCTCGCTTCAAAAGGATCGATAAGTGATAGCCTAATACCTTGAGCACCACTTTGAATACCGAGTAAATCAGATGCTGTTTTTAAATTAATCAGCCCTAGTTTAGCGTCAACTTCTCCTCCCATATGCAAAAAGCCGACGACTTCAAATTGTACTTTTTTAGGCGCGCTAAATCTGTTTCCTTGATTTGACTGAGGAATCAAAAATTCCACAGTATCGTTAATACCAACATCAATTTGCTGAGCAATTGATTGCCCCAAAATAATACCAAAGGGCCGTTCTTTAAGAAGGGAAAACGCACTGTCATCAACCGCGATAGAAAGCATATTTGTAACATTTTCGTCGTACTCTAAGCCCGATAGTGAAACAGGCTTTAGTTCTGCTTTATTTTGTAATAAACCCGTTATCTGCGTATACGGCGTTGCAAAGCTAACTTTTGAGTCACTCTCTATACGACTTTTAAGTTCTTGCCAGTTCTCGATACCCTCGTTAGATACTGAGAATATTTCACCATGAGGGATAACAGACAATAATGTTGACTTTAGTTCTTTTTCGAAACCATTCATTACACTCAGCAGCATAATCAAAACAAATGAACCTAAGCCAATTCCAGCAATAGAGCTGAATGACATAAAGGAGAGGTAACCTGAGTTACTTGAAGTCTTACGAAAGCGGTTGGCTATTTGCCAGGCAAGGAGGCTATTCACAGCGTTACTAGCTTACCATTATCTAAAGTCAAACTGCGCTCCATTTGCGAGGCCAGTTTAAGATCATGGGTAACAATTACTAGCGCCATTTTTGTTTCGGCTTGAACCGACAGTAAGAGATCATAAATTTGCTCTCCTGTTTTAGTATCCAAATTACCTGTAGGCTCATCTGCCAGCATTATATCTGGACGATGAACAATAGCCCGGGCAATGGCGACTCTTTGTCTCTCTCCTCCCGAAAGTTTACCAGGAGGGTGATTTAACCGGTGGGATAAGCCCACTAAACTCAGTGCCTCTTCTGCCTTTTGTTCCGATTCGCTCCTAGATTTCTTCGCTATGCGTAACGGCATAGCGACATTCTCTAAAGCGGAAAACTCATTCAACAAATGATGAAATTGATAAACAAAACCTAAATGT
>CAYUZL010000307.1:0-3408 GCA_964449725.1 uncultured Alteromonas sp.
CAGTACTCATTAAAGGGGCTGTTGTTAAAATATTAGAATTAAACACCAGTACAGTCACTCAAAGTGATGGCAGTTTCCGCTTTGACGACCTTGCAGATGGCACCTATACAATAGAAATCAGTTATATTGGCGCTGAAAAAATTCAGCAAGAAATAAAAATTAAAGATGGGCAGCTGTTAACCCAAGCGTTTGCCTTAGGTAACGACGCCGTTGAAACCATTGTGGTGCTAGGCCAACGTTCTGGTCAAGCCCAAGCGTTGAACCTTCAACGTAGTGCCGACAATTTAAAATCCATTGTATCTGCAGATGCTATCGGTCAGTTCCCAGATAAAAATGCGGCAGAAGCATTACAACGGTTACCTGGTTTGTCTATAGAAAGAGACCAAGGTGAAGGTCGTTTTGTCAGTATTCGCGGTATCGACCCCAATTTAAACAATGTGACCATTAATGGGCTAAATGTTCCATCCCCTGAAGCTGGCGTAAGATCAGTGGCATTAGATGTCATTCCATCTGAATTAATTGAAGGGTTAGAAGTCACTAAATCAGTCACATCAGATTTAGATGCAGATGCTATCGGTGGTTCGGTTGAAGTAAAAAGTTTAACCGCCTTTGATCGCAAAGGTGTAAGCGCATCATTTTCGGCGCAAGCAAGTTATAACGAATTAGTGGAAGATACCAGCCCTCGAATTTCAGCCAGCGCCACTAAGGTGTTCAACTTTGGCAAATACGAAAATGCCTTAGGTGTTGCAGCTGCTGTGTCTTATTTCGACCGTGATTTTGGGTCTGACAATATCGAAAGTAATGGCGATGATGAATTAGAGCAGCGGGATTACCTGATAAACCGCGAGCGCTTGGGCGCAGCACTCAATCTTGATTTTAGACCCAACGGAGACAACCAGTACTACTTACGTACTTTGTACAGTCGTTTTTCCGACGACGAATACCGTTTAGCCAACGTATTTACCTTTGACGGCGAAGATTCGGAAGTGGCAAGAGAAACCAGAGACCGTTTCGAAGAGCAAGAAATTCTATCTATCTCCGCAGGCGGTAAGCACTATTTAGCTTCGTATTGGCAAATAGATTATCAACTAGGCTATTCTGAGTCATCCGAAGAACAACCCGATGCCTTGCAAACAGTGTTCGAAGTCGATGATGTCGACATTGATTCCGATTTTATAGGGCCTATTCCTACCATTACTCAAAGCCCACGCTCATTAGATTTAGCTAATTTCGAGCTAGACGAAATAGAACTCAACAATAATTTAACTGAAGACCAAGAATTCACATTAAAAATCGATATTTCAAAAGATTTCGACTGGTTGGGTAACCCCGCTCAAGTGAAGTTTGGTTCAAAATATCGCGATAGAGAAAAATTTAACCGCGCCGACATTGTCTTTTTCGATGGTGATTTCGATAGCGTAAATCCAGGTGACTTTGCCACACAAACTCCAGATTATCCCTTAGGCGACTTCGGTCCTGGAATAAGCCGAAGTGGTTTGCGAACATTTTTTAATGAACAGCGAAACAATTTTGATATTGACCCTCTGCAATCTCAGCTTGAGTCAGATGGAGAGTCATACAACAGTGAAGAAGATATTTTCGCTGCATATGCGCTTACAAAAATCGATATTGGCAACCTTCGTGTCGTAGCGGGTTTACGTTATGAAGGCACTGATTTTAGCACTCAAGGTAGCGTTGTAGAGCAAATCGAAGACGAACAAAACGACATAGAAACCGTTGTAGCCACGCCGGTCTTAATTGAACGAGATTACAGCCATTTTGTGCCTAGTTTGAACCTTCGTTACGAATTCAACGACAATCTAATCGCCCGCTTTGCATACACGCAAACCCTATCGCGACCTAGATTTGAAGATTCTGCCGCATTTCAACTTATCGAGTCCACAACAGAAGAAAACGATGAAGGCGGTTTTGATGTTGAAAGAGAAGCTGAAATTGGCAACCCATTCTTAGAGGCCACCGAATCAGATAATATTGACCTAGCAATAGAATACTACCCCGGCAAATTGGGCGTTATTTCTGCGGGTTACTTCAGAAAAGACTTAGACAATTTCGTTGTCTTTGCTGATGTGGCTGGCACTGCTGGATTTGAAGGTTTTGACGAAGTCATTCAACCTATCAATGGTGATTCAGCAGAAGTGCAAGGGCTGGAATTATCTTGGGTAAAAGGGTTCGACAACGGGTTTCTTATTTCTGCTAATGCAACCTTTTCCGACTCAGAAGCAACCACGTTTCTCGATGGTGAACGCTTTGAAACCTCACTACCCAACCAGTCAGATACAATTGGGAATCTGACCTTAGCTTACGAAAACACAAAGCTAAGCTTGCGTCTAACTTGGGTGCATAAAGGTGAGAACTTCGAAGAAATCGACGATGATCTACTGTTATTTGAAGACGACCACAACCAAGTAGATTTCCGTGCAAAATATTCGGTAAATGATAATTTCCAATTATTCTTCAACGCGATTAACATAAATGATGAGCCTTTCTACACATTTTTCGACGAACGCGCTAACAACGCACAATTTGAAGAATATGGACGCACATTCGAACTAGGATTCACATGGAAGCTATAAATAAAAACGTATTAAGCGTGAGTAAAATCACGCTTGTAACAATCGGGTTATGGCTATCACTAATAGGATGCAGCTATTCTGTTCCTTCAAAAAATAAGCACTACGAATCTGCGGTATCCCAATTAGGTGAAGCTAGCATTAAAGGCAATGGAGCTATTCCTCTAGAGCTTAATAATGGCACTCACTGGTATGTAACTAGTGAATTAAACGGTTTGTGGGTGCTAGATGACAAAGGCCATACTCATGCTCACAAAGAAGGCAATTACGAAGCGCTATCAGTGCAAACGCTATCCCCTGAAAAAGACCTTATCGCAGCGCTAAATAAAGAAAGTGGATTGTTGGAATTGATGACATTCCATCGTTCTGAGCAGACATTTCAATTCATTGATCACATTGAAAATCCAAAGGCCAAATTGGAAAACCAGTGTTTTCATAATTCAGCTGAAGGCTACCTTTCGCTGTTAGCTATTGATGTTCAAGGACAAGTTGATGAGTGGATGGTGTACGACAAAAAGCACGCTGCACACAAAAAACAGAAGCTTCGTTCCTTTGCCGCTGCGCCTAATACTATTGCGTGTGTCAGCGATAGCGAACGTATCTATTTAGCTGAAGAACACGTTGGCGTTTGGTCAATTAATGGAAACATTGAAACTAAACCGGTTCGAACGCCAGTGTTACTTAAAAACCCAAACAGCGAATTAAAGGACGAGGTTTCTGGACTATCCTTGTTAGCTGACAACACCTTGGTGATCAGCTCTGAAGATGCACATGCAGTGTTTTTGGTGAATAATCATAAACAAGAGCAAAAAATTCA
>CAYUZL010000308.1:0-4348 GCA_964449725.1 uncultured Alteromonas sp.
ACGATAATAGATAAAGGCGTTATTGTAGAAAACACCAGTATCAAGGCATTACTTGCGCAGTTAAATAGTGAAACCTTTATTCTTGATATTGAAGAAGGCAATACGCCAGCGCTTGATGGTTATGAATACCGACTTGTAGACGCGCACACATTAGAAGTAGATGTAGACAAAGAGGCCAGTTTAAATGGTGTTTTCACCCAGCTACAAGAGCAAAATGTGCAAGTGAAAAGTATGCGTAATAAGTCGAATCGTTTAGAGGAGTTATTTGTTCACCTTGTTGAATCTGGACGCCAAAAGGGGAGCAATCAGTAATATGTTTACATCATCAAATTGGGTGGCACTGACCACATTATGGATAAAAGAATGTACTCGGTTTTTGCGTATATGGGTGCAAACACTGGTTCCTCCTGCAATTACAATGAGTTTGTATTTTGTTATTTTTGGTAGTTTGATTGGCGAGAGAATTGGTCAAATGGGTGGCTTTAGTTATATGGAATTCATTGTTCCAGGGCTAATCATGATGTCGGTTATTACGAATTCATATGCCAATGTCGCATCTTCTTTCTTTAGTGCTAAGTTTCAACGCAATGTTGAGGAGTTACTTATCTCTCCTATTCCGACATGGGCAATTATATTAGGGTTTGTTGGCGGTGGCGTGGCAAGGGCTTCATTGATTGGTGTTATTGTTACCTGCGTATCGTTATTTTTTGTTGATGTTCACATTCATCATTTGGGTGTGATTGTAATTACCTTGTTTTTAACCTCGACGCTTTTTTCTACCGCAGGTTTATTAAATGCTATTTTCGCCAAAACATTTGACGATATCAGTTTAGTTCCGACGTTCGTTCTTACGCCGTTAACCTATTTAGGTGGGGTTTTCTATTCTTTGACGTTACTGCCTGAGTTTTGGCAATGGGTCAGTAAGGCTAACCCAATTGTTTACATGGTTAATGGCTTTCGCTACGGATTTTTGGGTGTAAGTGACGTTAACGTAGGCATTTCATTAGGACTGCTTGTTGTATTTAACCTAGTGTTATTTGGGCTGGTTTACGTACTACTTCAACGCGGCACAGGTATTCGCGCTTAATGTCAGGAAACACAAAATCAAGAGAAATTGGGTCAAACCAATTAGGCGTACATGAAAAGCTTCACAGTTTAGTGGAGCGATATAAATCTACACAGTTTGCCCGTCCTATTTCTGAACATACGCAACGGGCATTTGATGAAGTGCTACCTTGGTTAACACAAGGTAGCAGTGAGCTTATCTTAGATGCGTGCTGCGGTGTTGGGCAAAGTACAGTCACGCTCGCTAAACAATTTCCTTCGGCGAAAGTGTTGGGTGTTGATAAATCAGTTCACCGTTTGGAAAAACACCATGCCTATGAAGCAGAAGCGTGTAATTACCAGTTGTTACGTGCTGATCTGAATGATTTTTGGCGTCTACTAGCACAACACAATATTGTTTTTACTAAACACTATATTCTCTACCCAAACCCGTATCCTAAAGCAACACAAATACAAAAGCGATGGTACGCTAGTGCGATAATGCCTTACTTGATGCAGTTATCTCCTTGCCTTGAGTTACGCAGTAACTGGAAGTTGTATTTAGAAGAATTTGCTATAGCTGCCCAATCCTATGGATTCGACGGGACTGTTGTGAATATTGGCCCCCATGTAGAGCCATTGACGCCATTCGAAAAGAAGTATATTCAAAGTAATCAAACCTGCTATCAGTTGATTTTAGAGAAACGGTATGACTAAAGCTCAAGTAAGTTTACAGCATTTATTTCGCATTTTTACTAAGCCAGAACACCAAGGTTCTAAGCTAAGTGAAATTGAAAAACACTTGTCGGATAACGTACTCGATTTTTTGTCTCAACACGTTGTCACTCAGCCAAAATCATTAGAAGAAATAGAAACCTTTTTTTCTGACCCAAGGGTACCTGAATCACCTGAATTCGTATCGGATTTCTCTGAGCATTTACTTAAGGATGTTGTTGCCCATTCAGTCAATACTTACTCGCCACGATTTATTGGGCATATGACATCGGCATTGCCTTATTTTCATTTGTCTTTAGCTAAGTTGTTGGTTGGGTTAAACCAAAATCCAGTAAAAATAGAAACGTCTAAAGCATTTACGCCTCTTGAACGTCAAGTTTTAGGCATGTTACACGATTTAGTGTATGGCGGATCCGATGAGTTTTATGAGGCACACTTGCACAGTGCTCATCATGCGCTAGGGGCGTTTTGTTCTGGCGGTACAGTGGCAAATACAACAGCCCTTTGGGTTGCGCGAAATAAAAAGCTAGCTGCCGATGGCAACTTTAAAGGCGTTCATCGAGCCGGTATCGCCGCGGCATACAGGCATTATGGTATTAATCAACTTGGTATTTTATGTTCTAAAAGAGGGCATTATTCTATTGCTAAAGCTGCCGATTTAATTGGTATTGGAAGAGAGCAAATGCTCACTTTACCTTGTTCTCAGCAAACATTGGAACCCGAAGCTGTGCTGAAGGCAGGGCTGGAATATCAAAGTAAAGGTAATGACATAATGGCTATCGTAGGGATAGCGGGTACCACGGAAACGGGTCATATCGATCCCTTAGACGAACTCGCCGATGTAGCTAAAGAACTGGGTACTTGGTTTCATGTTGATGCAGCATGGGGGGGAGCAACTTTGTTTTCAACCTCGTATCGAGATCGCTTAGCTGGCATAGAAAAGGCTGATTCAGTGACTATTGATGCCCATAAGCAAATGTATGTGCCTATGGGAGCAGGGATGGCGTTATTTAAAGACCCTAGTGCAGCTAATTCGGTACGACACCACGCTCAGTACATTCTAAGGGAAGGTTCTAAAGACTTAGGCTCAACCACCCTAGAAGGGTCGAGAAATGGCATGGCAATGATGGTGTACGCATCTATGCGTATTTTAGGGCGCCAAGGCTATCAGCTTCTTATTGATCACTGTATCGAAAAAGCACAGTTCTTTGCAGATATTATTCGTCGTCACCCTGATTTTGAGCTGATCACCGCGCCTAAGCTAAGCATTCTGACTTATCGTATATGCCCTTCTGCTTTGCAGGCTAAAATGAAAGAGGGGACATCACAAGACAATAAAGCCCACAACCAAAGGCTAGATAGTTTGGTAACACATGTGCAAAAGGCACAACGTGAGGCGGGTAAGTCTTTTGTGTCGAGAACGCGCTTGGAAGTGCCTGAGCATGATGCCGCGGCTATTTCTGTATTTCGTGTGGTGCTGGCAAACCCTTTAACTACCCATGCAGATTTAGAAGCAATATTGGCAGAGCAACGAGACATTGCCCGTCGCTCTGCACTTTGGTTAGAGCTCGACCGGTAAGGTAAACTGAAAGTTATCTATCAATCTTGTTTTGCCCATAAATGCGGCGGCTAAAATAACGAGACGGGTATCTTCATGGTTCGGGTAAAGCAAATTGTTAGCGTCTCTAATTTCTAAGTAATCAGGTTTAAAACCCGCTGCCGATAACGCAATTTTGTACTCTGCAATGAGTCGCCCGAAATCTCTTCGTCCCTCAATAACTTGAGCAGCAAAGGCTTGTATTGTTTCATACAAAACGCTGGCTTGTTGCTTTTGTTCATCAGACAGATAGGTGTTTCTAGAGCTCATAGCAAGGCCATTACTTTCACGCTCTGTAGGCACTCCGTGAATTTCGACATTCATGGATAGGTCTTGAACCATGGCACGGATAACTTGAAGTTGCTGGTAATCTTTTTCGCCAAAAAATGCTTTATTTGGCTGAACCATATTAAACAACTTACATACAATAGTGGCTACCCCTCTAAAATGCCCCGGGCGGCTTGCACCACAAATCATGTAGGATATCCCCGGTACCTCTACGAAGGTTTGTTGCTCTAAACCTCTGGGATAAATATCGTCAGAGGTGGGAAGAAACAACACGTCTACGCCCATAGCTTCGAGCTTTTGTTTATCTTCTTCTAGCGTTTTAGGGTAGGCATCTAAATCTTCATCTGGTCCAAACTGAAGAGGGTTCACAAATATAGATACAACCACGATATCAGCGGCTTTTTTGGCTGCTTCTACAAGTCGTAAATGTCCTTGATGTAAATTGCCCATGGTTGGGACAAAGGCGATTGACTCACCTTCAATTTGCCATTTTCTGCGTCGCTCACGCAACGTTGTAATACTGGATATAGTCTGCATAAAATTACTTGAAACTGTGTTCATCACCAGGGAATTCCCCAGCTTCTACTTCTTTAATGAATTGGCTAACCGAAGCGCGTAAATCGCCGGTCTGTTGCAAATAGTTTTTTGAAAATTTCGGCATGTAGTTAGCACTTACTCCTAACA
>CAYUZL010000309.1:0-4007 GCA_964449725.1 uncultured Alteromonas sp.
CATTAATACCAACGATTTCATCGTTGAAACGAGGGAAAACCCTTGTCACATTGGCCCCAGACAGCGTTGATAGCCACATTATTGAAATGTTAGTGGAGTCTGGCTGTATTGTGTTTGCAGGCCATACTAATGCAACCTATGAACAATGTGCAGAAGCCGAAAAACGTGGGTTATCTGGATACACTCACTTATATAACGCCATGTCAGCGCTAGAAAGCCGTGCTCCAGGTGCCGTCGGTGCTGCGTTGAGTTCCGATTCAGCTTATTTCGGTGTTATTGCTGATGGCCATCATGTGCATCCTGCTGCGCTTAACGTTGCAGTTAAAGCGAAACCACACCACACCATATTAGTCACAGACGCTATGCCTTCAGTAGGCGGAACAAAACCCTATTTTGAGCTTGGGAATGAAAAAATAAGCGTCAGTAATGGTCGCTGCCTCAGTGAGGAGGGCACACTAGCGGGATCTCACTTATCTATGCAAGGTGCCGTAATTAATATTCAAAAGTTCTGTAATGTGTCGTTATCTGAGGCGATAACAATGGCATCATTTAACCCTGCTAAAATGCTTGGTTTAGATAAAAAATATGGGAAAATCGAACCTGGATATAGCGCTAGTTTCACCATATTAGATCGACTTGGTAGAGTAACTTCAACCTATATCAATGGCGAGAAAGAAATTTATTAGAGGGTGTCGATATGCGCTGTATGTTTTATACTGGCACAATTAGACAAGTGCATTTTCATTATAGGAACTAACATGAAGTTTTCTCTCACTTTTGTTCTGTGTTTTTTCGTCAGTACATTTGCAAACGCTTCTTTCGATGTTTCATTAGAAAAGCGTTGTCCTAACAACCCCGAGCATGTTTATTATTTTTCTAATTTAATTATTGATGCGGATTACAGCGTAAAAGTTGGCGATTCAGTATACCCCTATGATGTATCGTTCGAACTCGTAGACAACATTTATGAAGCCGATTTGGTCTTTGTAGAAAAATCCTTTAATAGCGATCGTCATGTCATTGAATTTAGCAATAATAGCGACATTCAAGTGTGTAAAAAACTAACACCATCAAACGCCACTAAAATCAGACTAGGTAGCAATTTACAAGACCCCGACGTAACCGTAAAACTATCGAATTACGTGTTAAATAGAAGCTACACCTTATTTGTGGATTCATCTCGCCTTTCGGCTAAACAAGTTGCCGCTATTTACGCGAATATTTGGAACACAGATAGAGAACTTTTTTTGAGTTTACTCGATTAATCATTATCGGATTTAGGCAACAAAACTAGGTCGTCTCGGTGCACTATTTCAATACTGGTGTTGTGGCCTAACATAGCTTCCATTTGTTTTGACTGTAGCCCAATCACTTTTTCTAAGTCTTGGTGGTCATGCAGTACTAAGCCTTTTGCTACAAGTGTCGTTTCGCAATAAATATTAACCGCATCGCCCGCTTCAAACTCCCCCTCAATACTCACCACACCTGATGGCAATAACGATGCTCCCGTATTCACTAAGGCGCTTTTTGCTCCTTCGTCAATAAACACACTTCCTTTGCAATCTAATGTATGGGTAAGCCATAAACGCCGAGCGCTGTGGTCTGACTCTTCCGGTACAAATAAAGTACCCGGGCATTCATTGTCTCTTAACGCATCAAATGTGCTTGAAGTACGGCCATTGACAATAAGCGACTGAATACCACTGCCCATACATTTTTGCGCCGCTTCTAACTTGGTTTTCATCCCTCCAGTGCCGACTTTAGAACCTGCGCCACCCGCTAAATCAAACAGGGCTCGATCTATTTTAGTGACATTCGGGATAAGTGAAGCGTCTTTATTTTTTCTCGGATCAGCTGTGTACAAGCCGTTAATATCTGAACATATAACAAAGGTATCTGCGCCCGACACAATGGCGGTATAAGCGCCTAGGTTGTCGTTATCGCCGACTTTTAATTCGTTAACAGCCACAGTGTCATTTTCATTCACAATAGGAATAGCGCCATGTTTCAGTAAAGCTGCAAGGGTACGCTTTATATTGACGTATCGAGTTCTATTTTTTAAGTCAGCGTAAGTCAATAAAACCTGAGCGCAAGGACGGTCAAAAAAGCGCTGCCAATTCGCCATCATTTGCGTCTGACCAATGGCTGCCATTGCTTGTTTTTCGGCTATGGTCGGAGTGTGATTTACCGGTACAATTCTTCGTCCAGCGGCAACGCTTCCCGACGAAACAATAATGACTTCTTTTCCTTGTTTATGAGCGGCGCTAACAAACTGAGCAATGGGCAACAAAAATTCAGCACTACACCCTTCTCCTGTGGGTGAAACCAAAGAGCTACCGACTTTTATAACCGCGCGCTTCCACTTGAAATTAGACATCTTAAACCGTTGCAAACAAATCTATACAGCAAGGATAAAAAACCTTCCGAGCAATTAAAAGGTATTTCACCTTGCTAGACGAAAATAACCCAGCCATTATGGCTTTATTGAGTCCTTACGCTGAAAGTATAAACAATGGCAGACAAATCATCCGGAAAAGCGGTACCTACCTCCCGTATTAGTCGCTTCAGTAAAATGGGTTCATTAGC
This sequence comes from uncultured Alteromonas sp., assembly GCA_964449725.1. Lineage (GTDB taxonomy): Bacteria > Pseudomonadota > Gammaproteobacteria > Enterobacterales > Alteromonadaceae > Alteromonas_F. The sequence continues at coordinate 2,587 of CAYUZL010000309.1, forward strand.
AGCAAGAGTCACGAGCAATGTTGTCGCCAATGGTGCAATGAAACTATTGTCTGGGGAACGGCCATCACTTAAATCATTGGTACTCACCCCTTCGAATATAACGCGGATCACCGATCAGCTCGCTAATATGCGCGGCGCAGCAATGAAAATTGGCCAGCTGCTATCTATCGATGACGGTGAGTTTTTACCCCCAGAATTGTCAGCCATATTGGCTCGCCTAAGAGACGACGCTGAGTCTATGCCAAAAGATCAATTACAAAACGTTCTTGATGAAGCCTGGGGAGAGGGGTGGAAAGATGAGTTGTTGTATTTTTCATATGCCCCTATCGCTGCAGCATCCATTGGGCAAGTGCATAAAGTCATTTTAATGGACGGCACCACCTTAGCAGTCAAAGTACAGTATCCAGGTATCAAAAAGAGTATAAACAGCGACGTAGACAATGTAATAGGCTTAATAAAGTTAGTAGGTGTGATCCCAGACAATGCCAACATCACACCGCTGCTTACTGAAGCAAAAGCACAACTTCACCATGAAGCAGACTATCAGCATGAAGCACAAATGTTAGAACGCTATGCTAAATTAATTGATGATGACGAGCGCTATCGGTGCCCAAGTGTAAATCACTCATGGACGCGAGAGACGGTGCTGGCGATGAGCTTTTTAAAAGGCGAGCCAATAGACGCCCTAGAACACGCTTCGCAAGAAACCCGAAATAGCATGATGACATCACTATTCGCTTTATTTTTCCGAGAAGTGTTTGAATTTAAGTTTATACAAACCGACCCCAATCTAGCCAATTACTTAGTTGATTTAACCGACAACACATGGATTTTACTGGATTTTGGCGCAACACGGCCAATTCCTTCCACATTGTCTCAAGGCTATTTAGCACTAATTAATGCCGCATACTGTTGTAACACAGAAGCCATGTTAGACGCAGCCTATGCTATTGGTATTGCAAATGAAGACGCTAACGAACGTCAACTCAGCATGATCCTGCAAATGCTAGAAATTGCCTGCAAGCCTTTACACAGCGAAGGTGGGCACAATTTTACGGAGAACGAATCAGGGGTTGAACTACAAGAACTTGGTTGGGCACTGAGTTTCGAGGAAGATTTTTGGCATACGCCTCCTGCAGACGCAGTATTTGTACACAGAAAATTAGGGGGGCTCTATTTGTTAGCAAAACGGTTAAAAGCGAGAGTAGATTTACGAAGTTTGCTATCACCTTGGTTAAACTAGGGCGTGTTTATCTTTGCGGTACAAGTTTTGTTCAATCAGGGCCTTTTTGATCGTGGCGCTCGCTTGCAAGCTTGGTGGTTCCAAGTTAAAAGCGGGCAACAAAGAGCAGGAAGGCCCTGGTTGAACCCAAAGGGCAGGGCTTGTGCTTCATTTCTACTGCTTTATCGTTCCTTTATGT
>CAYUZL010000310.1:0-6948 GCA_964449725.1 uncultured Alteromonas sp.
AATAACCCCTACTTCAATGGGGTAGCTATTGTTGCCAAACCCACTTGCTTCAATATCAATAATATTAGGGGAATGTACGGCCATTTTTTTTCTTCGACGAATTGTACTCTGAATAATCTCTACCTATCCCACGCGCTCTATAAACACGCTACAACGAGGTTAAACGGTCAATTTCTTTTTATTTTAAAAAACTAGCCAAACACGTATGTAGTTTTACCTATTGTTGATATTTACAGTTTAGTTCAAATTTTGTATTCAACAAGTTAACTCGTTGAATACAAATCTGTTTATTTATAGCTTTCCAATAAAATCATCCATACTATGGCGTTCGTGCATTTGTTGACTTTCTTCGCCCCAAGATTTATTCACTAAACACGCTCGTTTCGCCGCAGGCCTTGCATCGATCATTTTAGCCCAGCGCTGCAAATTGCTATACGTTTCCACTTGCAAAAATTCTGCTGCATCATATAAGCGACCAAGTACTAGAGCCCCATACCAAGGCCAAATCGCCATATCCGCTATGGTGTAATCTTCACCGATAATAAATGGTTTATTTTCAAGCTGCTTATCTAATACATCTAATTGACGTTTTACTTCCATGGTGTAGCGATCGATAGGATACTCGAACTTTTCTGGCGCATAATTGTAAAAATGCCCAAAGCCACCACCAAGGAAAGGCGTACTTCCCATTTGCCAGAATAACCAATTCATAGTTTCTGTGCGTTTTGCAGGTTCAGAAGGTAAAAACACGCCGAATTTTTCTGCCAGATACAGCAAGATAGAGCCAGACTCAAACACCCTAGTTTCCGGCGTAGTTGTGGTATCGAGCATGGCAGGAATTTCTGAATTCGGATTTATATCAACAAATTCACTACCAAATTGATCACCGCTAAGAATACTCACTAAATAAGCGTCATATTCGGCTTCAACAATGCCTTTTTCAATGAGTTCTTCAAATATTAATGTCGCTTTAACGCCATTGGGCGTGGCCATTGAATAAAGCTGAAACGGGTGCTTCCCTCTAGGCAACTTTCGCTCATCTCGAGCACCGGCAGTGGGACGGTTAATGCTGGCAAATTCACCACCATTTTCAGCGTCGAAGGTCCATACTTTAGGGGGTACATAAGTTACATTAGCCATTTTGATCTCCGATATATAGAATAATTAACTATATACCTTGACCGTCTTGGTTAAGACTTTTATTCGACAAAATGTCACTTGTGAATGGTGAGTGCTTAATTATCTCAGCGTACTGGGTAATTTCAACGTTGCTGTGGCGACACTAACTTCAGCAAAAAAGGCGATTAATCCGCCCGTTATAAACCCAATGGCAGTGAAAAATAACACCAAAATAGCCGTGTCTAAATCCACTGTAGCTCTACCACTTAACAAAATAACTATAATAGTACTGCACACCACCACAGCGGCTGCCGTTAAGAAGTTAATCGCCCAGTTTGCTAATCTAAGCCTTTTTCCTAAGGATCGTATTTCTCTGCGTTTTCTAGGAGTCAATTCTAACGTGGCGTCTTCAATGTGCTCTTCGAACCAGCGTAACCTGTCAATAATTCGAGCTACACGTCCAGTTACAACGTTAAGCATAGTACCTACACCCACAATCAAAAATACAGGAGTCAATGCAATTTGTATAAGTTGAACAACAGTTTGTTCATCGCCTGGCGTTACCATATTAATCCTCTAACCCATTGGTAATACGTGATTTTTAATTAAATTAACCCAATGGGTATGTAAGTGATAATAGATAAACTAACGCTGAAAGCAAATCAATTAAGGAAAAACAACTTAAGTGTAGGAGTAATACGTACTTAAAGGTCAACTATCTATACAAAGGGTTTCATAAATTTACTGTTAACATACGATGCAATGCTCTATTTGCTCAGAGCCTAGAGCATTGCACCGCGATGCTTTGCTAATATAACAAAGCTGTCAGACTTTACATAGCAATCATTGTGTCGTGCATTCTGAAGTTGCCACTTTAGTTTTATCTTTCCAGTCTAATCTTGCTTCTTTGGTTGTTAGATCGACCCATACATCTAGGTTTTCATAGGATCTTTGATAGATAAATTTATCTTTTGTTGGTGGACCTAATGGCGCACCTAAGCGATAACTAAATTCATCTATAAAGCTCGTATTCCACGCTTCTTGCGCACTGGATTTTGCGTTAACAGATGCTTGGTAACTAAAGAATGCGCCTTCTTCGGCCACTATTAAAAAAACGGCTAGCGGATAGCTTACATTATCTTTCGCATATTGAACCTTACCTTCAAAATCATCGGGTTCTGCATCACCACCGGTATCATGTGGACTTGTTTGGAAGTGAATTTCCTTTCCTTTCGAAAGCGCTTCTCTCATGGATTGAATAGATATAGCGGTTGCCTCAGCTTCATTTAAGGCTGTACCAGGAAACGACCACCGTTCCAAATAAGAACCATCAGCGACTTCCATCAACCCTCGATTACTATTCGTTCGTTCAGTCCTAATAATATTGCCAATGACTTTTTTTCCTTCAGGCATTGCATTGTATAGGTCTGTCAACATTCTTACGTAATTGTTAGCGGGTTCTCCATTAGGAAACACATCTTTGAACGCGCCGTTTACCACTTTGTCAACAAATACACCATCTAATACGTCATAACTCATAGCCGTTATCGGTGCTTGTATCCACCAATCTCTTAACGCTTCAATTTCATAGTTATAGGTAAAATACAGGTCTTTGAACAAAATGGGGATACCGTTATCGTCAAGATCGCTCCATTCATTGGGAATGTAGTTTTCATTGGCTCTATATCCATCGTAGTTTATCTCTGAGTTCCAATAAAAAAGCGTCGTTATGCTAGGTTCTTTTTCTTTTAGCCTTGTTGCAAAAGAAACCATACCATCATCAACATAGGTAAAGCCTTGGTTATTTGACTTTTCTAAAAGTACGATTTGATAATGTGACGCTATATCCTCTATTTCATCATCAGTCATTGGCTCTGAATTTCTCACTGCTAGCCAGCGAGGAACGTTGTCCCAACAAAAATTAGATTTAGGTACGTCTTTTGTTTGAGCAGGATAAGTTTTACCAAAATTAGACGCATTACTAAATAATGAGTAATCACTTAAATCATTAAAGCCGCCAGATTCTGTATCGTTAATCAATATCGAAAAACGAATTGAAGATACGGCCCATTCTCTGATATCCGCTAAAACCGTACTACCTGCGCCAGTTAGAACGACTTCTTGTTCATCTTCGATACTATAATCTATAGAAAAGTTTGTGGTATAGGATGTTAGATTTACTCCTTGGCCTTTAATGACTTTATGTGAATGGCCTCCATTGGTTTCATAAAAACCAAATAGATTAAAGCCGCCAAATTCTAATTCAAATTTATCGTCTAAATTAGAAGATGAAAGATTTTCAATGGAAAATAGAATGGTTTCGCCTTCGTCTATATCACTAATATCTTCTTGACTATTAACTCCCCAAACATTATTTCTCAGTGCCACATCTGATTCTGCTCCAAGGCCGATCATAGACGATGCGTTTTCCTCTTCGCTATAACTGAAAATCGATCCCTCGTATGCTTTGACCACGAGATCAAATGTAACTTGATCGAATACTCCATTATCATCGTAGTCATCTTCAATTGCTATTTGGTATGTTTGTGCGTTCCCACTGTTCACTGATGTAATAGAAACATTAGATGAAGAAATGTTGTGTACTTGAGTTCCATTAGTGATTTCTAAATCACTTTCAAGTTGAGATGTTGAGCCTGCATTTGCTTTTGCAGTAACCCATAATTTCGTATTTTGAGCTAAACACGTGAAATGAGCGAAAAAAAGAAAGGTAAAAACGGATAACTTTTTCATTTGGATTAACCTTATAATTTTCACAAATGTATTTAAATAAAGTAAATACATTAATTCTGTGAAAAAAATTGTCATGAAATTCAATGTCAACGCCGCAAAATTAAACAGCATCGACGCCGTTTTCGACTGTAACGCAGTTAGGATCGCAAAGAGTTAATTTATAGCTGAACCGCTATTTATTGAAGATGAAAAAGTTGAGTCAGCCGGTAAGCCGGGTTCTGTCTTGGACAATCATTCCTCTAGGTCAATCATTGCTAATTGACTCAAGCAACCTACCCGCTTCCCATATGGGCCATACGTTATGGAAGCCTATTTGGTCTTGCTCCGGGTGGAGTTTACCTTGCCACAACCTGTTACCAGATGTGCGGTGCGCTCTTACCGCACCCTTTCACCCTTACCGGTACTTGCGTACTTAGGCGGTATACTCTCTGCTGCACTTGTCGTCGGCTCGCGCCGCCCAGAAGTTATCTGGCACCCTGCCCGATGGAGCCCGGACTTTCCTCCCCCACATAAATGTGGCAGCGATTGCCTGGCTGACTCAGGGCAGTATTATACAGCTACATAAGGTACTTTAGGAAGTACTACTTAGGTAATACTGCATTGTGATATACATCTTGTACATCATCACAGTCGTTTAACATGTCCATAAACTTCTCGAACATGGGTAAATCCTCTTCGCTAATATCTACGTGTACTTGAGGAACAAAGCTAATTTCGTCAGCATCAAGCACAAGATCAGGATAAGCCTGAGCCAATGCCGTTTTTACCGCAAAAAACTCAGTGTGTGGTGCGAAAACAGTAATTTTCCCGTCTTCTTGCTCAACGTCAGTTACATCCACATCGGCTTCCATCAGCACTTCTAAGATTGCATCTTCATCGTCGCCAGAAAATTGAAAAATCGCTTGATGATCAAACATGTGTGCAACTGCGCCCTGTGCGCCAATTTTTGCATTTGTTTTAGTAAAACAATTGCGCACATCGGTAATGGTGCGGTTGTTGTTATCGGTTAAACAATCAACAATGACCATACAATTACCTGGGCCAAAGCCTTCGTAACGAGCTGGAACGAAATCTTCACCTGCGCCGCCAGCAGCCTTATCAATAGCTTTATCAATAACATGACCGGGTACTTGGTCTTTCTTGGCTTTTTCCATTAACCGTTTTAACGCCAAATTTGTATCGGGATCAGGTCCGCCATTTTTAGCGCACACATAAATTTCTTTACCGTACTTAGAATAAACTTTGGTTTTTGCACCGGCAGTTTTTGCCATTGATGCTTTTCTTACTTCGAAGGCTCGACCCATTGGGGACTCTCTTATTTTCTATTAATATTTATTACGTGTAAGTGTACCTAACACATGACTTTTAGGGCAAATGCTCTTTTTTCAAATAATCAGTAGACTGCATCTCTTGTAGACGACTTAAACAACGTTTGAATTCAAAGGAAAGTAATCCATCGCTATATAAATTATGCATATTGACCTCTGCCGATATAATAACCTTAACATGCCTTTCATAGAACTCATCAATCATTGCGATAAAGCGCCTTGCTACATCGTCATTTTTTTCGCCCATAACAACCACGTTTGCAATCAATACGGTATGGTAAAGTCGACTCAACTCAATGTAATCTGATTGGCCTCTGGGGCCATCACACAAATCTGGAAACTCAATCATTAACACTCCGTCGGAATTGCGAAGTGTGTTGATAGAACGGCTATTTATCTCTATTGGGCTATTTGCTGAACCGGGCTCACAAGACAATTGTTCAAAATAATTGTGCAGATTTTCTGTGGCTTGGTTATCAAGAGGAAAGTGGTAAATTTCGGCCTGTTCTAATGTTCTTAGTCTGTAATCTACACCACTGTCTACATTGACGATATGAGTCCGTTCATTCAATAACGCTATTGCGGGTAAAAATCGCGCTCGTTGCAAGCCATTTTTATATAACTGATCAGGAACAATATTCGATGTAGCGACTAGCACAATATTTTGCTCAAACAACGCCTCAAGTAAGGTACCCAAAATCATTGCATCGGTAATATCAGAAACAAAAAACTCATCAAAACAAATTATTTTCGTTTCAGCCGCTAAGGTTTTAGCAATGCTTTGTAATGGGTCTTGTTGGCCTGCTGCGTGTTTCAATTCTTCATGGATACGCTGCATAAAACGGTGAAAGTGTGTACGCATTTTATTTTCAAATGGCAAACAATCGTAAAACGTATCAACTAAATACGTTTTACCTCGTCCCACACCACCCCAAAAATAGATGCCTTTAACACTCACATCCTCAGGCTTGCTCCAGAAGCCTGCTAATTTTGCCTTCCAGCCCGTAGGCGTTGGTGCTGAAACCAAATCATCGTAAAGGCGCTGTAGTTCTTTAACCGCATTTTCTTGCGCTTCATCGTAACTAAAATCGTCCCGTTCTAAATCTATTCGATACTTTTCCAATGGCGTCATTACGCCTATTCTCCCAAACTTAATGCTAAACTAAAGATCAGGTCACAATGCAATTGGCTACATTGACCGCTTGAATTTTTTATTTGTGGCCTTAATTTAACATGTATTCGCGTTAGAATCGCGCTTACATGGGTATCTTGGAGTAAACAGATGGAAATCGTAATTTCGTTAGGCTTAGTTATTGTTGGTGGTGTTATTGGCTTTTTTATTGGCCGACATTTTTATGGTCAAGGGCCCTCACAGGAATCAATATCTCAGGCACAGCAAGATTTAAAGGCCGTATTGGCAGAGCAATCAGAACGCCATATTTTTCAATCCCAGCAACTTGTGCAGGGTATTGAAAAACAATGCGAGGCTTTGAATCAGCAGCTGGAGGCGTATCAAGAGTTGTTGTCACCAAACTCTAATTCGGACGAAGAAGACACCGTACCTTTTTTCGGCGAGCATGCTAGTACCTACCTACGTAATCAATTGGATACCAGCGACACAAATAAAATTTCTAGCCAACCTGACACTCAGCCTAGAGATTTTGCCGCAGCGGGATCTGGGCTATTTACCGGACAAGTTGAAGAGGTAAATAAAAAAGACGAAGGAACCAATTCTAAAACTTAACGTCTT
>CAYUZL010000311.1:0-6235 GCA_964449725.1 uncultured Alteromonas sp.
AAATACACCACCACCATGTAAAAAATGCCGAGTTGTGGCATAACTTCTTTAAAAAAGGGGACCAATAGCGCGGTTTCAGCCTCTAGACTAGCAGATTGGTAAAGATAAAAAGAAACTGCAATAGCGACCACAGATAACCAAAAATACTTCCACCTAGCGATGAGGCCTTTTGAATCTTTTCGAATAACCTTTCGATAATCATCAACAAAGCCAATCACCCCATAACTCACGGTAACAAACAGTGTTACCCACACATAATGGTTGGTTAAGTCGGCCCAAAGCAAGGTACTAAGCACTATGGCAATTAAAATGAGTACGCCGCCCATGGTTGGCGTTCCTGATTTCGCTAAATGACTTTGAGGACCATCATCTCTTATGGTTTGTCCTATTTGTAAACGCTGTAAATAACGGATCATTACAGGGCCCAATAAAATAGCGATGAGTAGCGCCGTCAAGGTACTCAATATTGCTCTTAGGGTAAGATAACTAAATACGTTAAATCCTGGTTCATATTGAGCCAACCAATCGGCTAATATCATTAACATGCTAAACGCTCCCGACGGCGATCACGCTTTCCCAGGCTCGATTCCTCAATGGCTTTTACAACTACTTCCATTTTTGAACTTCGTGACCCTTTAACAAGTATGGTGACATCGCGAAATTCTGCGGCAAGCCCAGCCTGTAAAGACTGCATAAGGTCGTCTATTTGTGAGTGATGGATGGCACCTTCTCCAAACCCCTCTGAAGCATGTTGACTCAACTTACCCATGGTATATAAAGTATCAACACCGTTTTCATAGGCGTAACGACCTACTTGTTCATGGTAATGCTTTGATTTTTCACCTAGCTCTGCCATATCACCCAGAACCAAAACTCGGCGACCAGAAAAACTAGCAAGCAAATCTATTGCTGCATTCACTGAGGCTACGTTGGCGTTATAACTGTCATCGAGTAGACGTACGTTCGGACCCAGTTGCTTTACATTTAATCTTCCGTGCACTTGTTCCATACTTGCCAACCCATCGCGAATGTCTTCTAAAGACGCTCCGACTTCAATGGCTAAGGCTGCTGCTAACAGAGCATTGCCTACGTTGTGAGTGCCAGGTAAACATAAGTTCACATCAATCTCGCCAATGGGAGTGCACAAAATGAATTCAGCACAGCCTTCTAAGTTGATAATGGTATCTTTGGCGTAAAAATCTGTCGCGCCGTTTTCCCCTGTAGACGAGAATTGCTTCACTTTGTTACGCTTTAATTTACCCAACCAAAAGTCTGCAAATTGACTATCTGCATTCACAATGGCGATATCGTTTTTACCTAACCCTTTGAATATTTCACTCTTAGCGCGAGCCACACCAAATAAGCTGCCAAACCCCTCAAGATGAGACGCTGCTGCATTGACGATTGTTGCGACGTTAGGCTTAACAAGATCAACTGTGTAAGCAATTTCCCCTAACTGATTCGCGCCTAGCTCTAGAATGGCATATTCGTGCTTTGGCTCTAAATTTAGCAAAGTTAGAGGCACGCCAATATCATTGTTAAAGTTACCTTCAGTGGCAAGTACTTCACCTCTGCGTTTTAATATTGAAGCGCACATCTCTTTTACTGTGGTTTTGCCACTTGAGCCTGTAATTGCAATTGTTTTCGGTGCAACTTCGTGTTTTACCGCTTTACCCAATAAGCCCAGTGCGATTTTCGTGTCTTCAACCTTAATCGTTGGAAAATCTACATCAACGTCTTCACTTACAATGGCAGCGGCAGCCCCTGCTTTTTGTGCACTTACAACAAAATCATGGCCATTAAAGTTGTCGCCGGTAATAGCAATATACAAATCACCGTCGTCCAAGGTCCGCGTGTCTATGCTCACTTGTGTTATTTGCAGGTCTTCTCCTGATAAAACACCATTAACTTGTTGTGCAATCCAACTAAGTGATTGAGCAATCATTGTGCTAACTCCTTTTGCAACTGCATCACGTAAGCGCGTTCGTCATAATTGATGTAGTTGTTGTCGATAATTTGATAAGTTTCATGGCCTTTACCCGCTAATAGAATTAAATCGTCTTTGTTTGCCTTATCTAGACAATATTGGATCGCTTCTTTTCTATTCGGTTTGGATACACCGATATCTGGGTGAGTAAAGCCATGTCGAATATGCTGTTCTATTTCTTCTGGTGCTTCAGTTCGAGAATTATCCGTAGTAATCACGATATTACTGCTATGTGCTTGCGCCACTTTTGCCATTTCTGGTCGTTTACCCTTGTCTCTATCGCCACCGCAGCCAAAAATACACCAAGGCTTTGCTTGCCCATGCTGAGATAACGCAATTAGCGCTTTGTCTAAGGCATCGGGTGTATGAGCGTAATCAATGACAACATTGGCGCGATTGCGGAACTCAAACACTTCCATTCTACCTGGCACAGGTTTGAGTTTGGGGATCATTGCCACTACGTCGTCAAACCGTTCGCCTTGTACCAAGAGCACGCCAAGGGTCGACAACAAATTGTAAAGATTAAATTCGCCCATTAATCCACTACGGATCACAGCATTTCCCCAAGTCGATTGCAGTGTAAATTCACATCCATCGCAATGGTAAGTTATGTTTGAGGCTATGCAATGGCTGAATTCTGGCGAAATTGTGGCAATGTCGGTACCAACACCAATCGCAACCCCTTTCAATTGCTTTTGACCAATATCCTTTGCCCAATCAGCCGAATATGAGTCATCAATGTTGATAACCGCGGCTTGTAATCCTGGTTGGTTCAGCAAATTGCGTTTTGCCGCTGCGTAATCGTCCATATCGCGGTGATAATCGAGATGATCTCTAGACAAGTTGGTAAAAACCGCAACATTAGTATTAATTTGTGCAATTCTATTTTGCACTAACGCATGGGAAGACGCTTCATAAGCTAAGTGGGTAACACCTTGTTGAACAAACTCTGCGACTCTATATTGCATGTTAATTGCGTCAGGCGTGGTATTGGCGTTATCCGTTGCGATCCAACTGGTTTCCCCTCCTTCATAGACACCGCTACCCAAAGTGCCAATTGCTGCAGGACGGTTGCCCAAAAGCAACTTACTTTGAGAAAGTAAATTAACGGTGGAGGTTTTCCCGTTAGTACCAGTGACACCAGTAGTAATCAGTTTATTTGCAGGGTAATCATAAAATGCCCCTGCAATAGAAGATAAAATAGCGGGTAAATCGAATAGTGACACAATCAAGGTATTGCCTTGGGTCACCACCTTACCATGAGTCGTTTTGTCTTCAGTTTGAGAAAACACAACCGGCGTACCGAGTTCTATAGCTTGAGGAATATAATTTCTACCGTCTTGGCTATATCCCTTCACCGCGACAAAAGCCATATGTTTAGATGCATTGCGACTATCTAACGTTAAACCATGAATACGTATGTCCGGCACGTCAATCGCAAACTTTGCCATCAAGGGACGAATACTTTGAACAAACTCACTCACCACCATTTTGCGCTCCTTGCTTGGCGTAAGTTGATGAAACCCGTCTATCATCAGGTGCTATGTTCAATAACTGTAGTGCGCCGCCCATGATTTCTGAAAACACAGGAGCAGCCGTTTCGCTTGCGTGATACAAATCACCGCCGGGTTCGTTAATCAAGACAACGGTGACCAATTTAGGGTCGCTAACAGGCGCAATTCCAGCAAAAATATTCACGTATTCTTCGCCATAACCTCCAGCAATCGCTTTACGACTTGTACCTGTTTTACCTGCTACACGGTATCCTGGAATGCCTGCTGCTCTAGCCGAGGCGTCTTCTTGAGTAACACTTTCCATCATTTCAACAATGGCATTGGCGTTTTTTTCACTCACCACTCGTTCTGGTTCTGATTGCCAATCATCTTGCTGGTTTTTCACGATATTCAACGGTTTTTTAATTCCACCAGATGCCAACGTCGTATACATACGGGCAATTTGAGCGGGTGTAACCGAAATACCGTAACCAAATGAAAGTGTTGCTAATTCTAATCTGGACCAACGAGAACGTTCGTTAAAAATACCCGCACTTTCACCCGTTAAATTTGTGCCAGTATCGTCCATTAATCCCATATTGTGGTAAATATCGAGTAGGAAGTTTTTAGGTACCCCTAGGGCCAATCTAGATGTACCCATGTTACTGGACTTCTGGATCACTTGTTCTAGGGTTAATTCACCGTAATTTCGAGGGTCTTGAACCAAACTTCCATTCACCCGCATCCAGCCGGGAGAGGTATCAATAGTGTCGTTTGGCTCTACGTTGCCAAATTCAAGGGCTGCTAAAATCGCAATAGGCTTCATTGAAGAGCCGGGTTCAAAGGCATCGGTAATCACTCTATTTCTCATGCGATGAGCCGACTTTGCAGTAATATTGCGTCGATCGTTTGGATTAAACGATGGGCTATTTGCCATGGCAAGAATGTCACCGCTTTCAACGTCAACAACAATGGCTGACACAGAATCGGCCTTGTAATAAGCAGTCGCTTCCTTAACCGCTTTATAAGCTAATGCTTGCACTCGCTGGTCAATGGTAAGCGTTAAAATACCGGCTTGTTCGCCTTCATTCACTTCTAAAATTTCAACTTGACGGCCTTTGCCATCTCGGCGAATTTTTCTGACGCCTGGCGTACCTGTTAACCATTCGTTGTATAAGCTTTCTAACCCTTCAATGCCTTTGTCATCAACATCAGTAATACCAATCAATTGCGCTGATACTTCACCTGTTGGGTAATACCGCCGAGATTCACTGCGCAAATGGATACCAGGAATATCGAGTTGTTCCACATAGTTCGCCATAGTCGGAGAGACTTGGCGCTGCAGATAGACAAAACGTCGATTGGGATCTTGAACTCGCTCCATTAAGTCTGTGGTTTCTCGCCCCAGTACATCAGCCAAGGCTAACCAGCGCCTGTGATACTGTAATCCACCTTGGTCGTGAATAACTTTAGGGTCGGCCCATACTGCTCTAACTGGAACACTGACAGCTAGCTCTACCCCATTGCGATCTTTAATAAGCCCTCTATAGCTGGGCATATTTCGGGTTCTCATGGTCCGGCTATCGCCTTCTTGAACCAACAAGTCAGGTGCAATAACCTGAATATAAGCGGCACGAACAGCCAAAGTTACAAAGACTAAACTTACCGCCAATAACACGACCCAAAATCGCCAAGGAAACTGCATGGGTTTTACTAACTGCTTTGCGCCGGCCATTATTTCACCCTCACGACGACTTCGTCGTCAACAGAAGGTCGATGCATATTCAATTGCTTTTGCACTCGCGTTTCAATGCGGTTGTGCTCGGTCAGTGCACGTTGTTCGAGTACGAGATTACGCCACTCAACGTCAAGGTTATCCTTTTCTCGCATGAGTTGTTCTAAGGCAATAATTTGTTGGCGATTGTGATGAGTGGACAGGATAACCCCCATAGCGCTTGTTACTACCACTATAAACAACAAAACCCGTAGCTTAAGACGGGATAAATCACTCACTAAAATGAGCAGGAGGTTGAAGTTTGTCGCTGCTGGCCTCATCGTTTCTCAGCCACCCTCAGCACTGCACTTCGGGATCGGGTATTCACTTCAATTTCGTCTTTTGTTGGCTTAATGGCTTTACCAACCAAATTTAAAACCCTGTCTTTATCGATTTCATCCTGAGTAACGGGAAAGCCCGGTGGGAAAAATTTTCCTTTACTTTGCTCTTTCATAAAGCGCTTAACCATTCGATCTTCTAAAGAATGGAAGCTAATAATCGCCATACGACCTGAAGCGGCGAGTACATGAGTCGCTGCTTTTAAACCTACGCGAAGCTGCTCTAGTTCAGCATTAATATAAATGCGGATCCCTTGAAACGAACGAGTAGCAGGGTGTTTAAACTTGTCTTTAACGGGTAGCGCTTCATCAATTAACTTAACTAATTGAAGTGTGCGTAATACGGGCTCTTCCACTCGCGTATTCACTATGTGATGTGCAATACGTTTACCAAACTTTTCTTCACCAAACTCTTTTAAAACTTGTGCGATATCTTGTTCGTCAGCAGAATTTAACCAGTCAGCAGCGCTTAATCCTTTAGAGGTATCCATACGCATATCTAAAGGACCATCTTTATTAAAGCTAAACCCTCGCTCAGCTTGATCTAACTGAGGCGAAGACACGCCTAAGTCCATTAGCACACCATCGACCTTACCCGCTAGCTGCATTTCATCTATTACACTGTCCATGTCGCCAAATGCAC
>CAYUZL010000312.1:0-3276 GCA_964449725.1 uncultured Alteromonas sp.
GCTCAAAAGGCATAAACATGAAATCTATAGTCATATCTACGCTTCTGTTATTGAGCGGAAACATTTACGCGAAAGACCTTTCTCCCGAAGAAAGAAGTAAACAGGTGATTGCTCTATTGAAGGAAAATAAGCCGGTTGATGCGTTTGAAGTGGCATTTTCTGGAAATGACCTGTTTAAAAATCAAAAAACAGAGTTGGATCAGCTTAAATACCAGTTAGCAGGGTTTGTTTCGCAAGTTGGCGCACCGTATGATTGCGAACCGTTGGTTAGTCGAAATCTTATAAACAGATACAGGATTGATCAGTTCCTTTGCATCAGTGAGATGCAGCCATTTACGATACAATTTGATTTTTATCGGCCCAAAAAAGAGTGGAAGATACAAGCATTTTCATTCAATACGGATGTTGATGACAAAATCGAAGTGGATATTGCTATTGAAATTGGTGGTATGTCCCGTATCGAAAAATGAGCTAACAAAACAATCAACCGGACTCCGTTAAGCGTGGTTCGTTTCACTCACAATACCACGCTTAACTCCGCTCGGTTATTGTGGCGTTATGTGCCAGTGCAAAATGGAGTTAGCATTGAGTTTTAGTATCCAATCCAAATTATTAATTAGTGCAGGTGTTATAGCCTCTGCTTCTGCAATCTGGCATCTACTCTGTATATTGGGCGGCCCTAGTTGGTTTGCATTTGCTCGGGCACCTCAACAAATTATCGACTCTGCGGTTCAAGGAACTTTACTTGCTCCAATTGGCACAATAATCGTTGCAAGTTTAATGTTTGCTTGTACCATTTTTGCTTTTTCAGCGGTTGGTTTAATTCGTAAAGTTCCTCTGCTTAAATCAGCTTTATTTATCATTGCAGCGCTTTGCTTATTACGTGGTCTAATTGCAGTTCCTACATTTGTAACGTCTTCAGGTTTAGATACTTGGCAAATAGTAGCGAGCACTGTTTGGTTTTATGTTGGCATTTGTTTTGTCGCTTGTAGTATAGAACAATATAGGTTCGGTAAATCAGGCACATAACAACACGCATAAACTTTACCCTTGTCAGGGTCGGACGCCAACTCGCTGGCTCTTTTTGTATTTTAGCCAGCAAGCTGGCGCCGGTTATTTGAAACGTTATATGCCATAGGAGAATTTAAATGGAGTTTGAAATTTGGTACGTAATCGCAGGCATAGCTATTTTACTTAATATTATTGTTTCTATATTTTTAGCGCGCCGAGACGATTTGGAAACCTTTCAAAAAGGTGCTCAAATATTTATTGTTTGGCTAATACCCTTTTTCGCAGCTATTGGTCTTTGGCTATTAAATCGTAGTCAGGATGCACCTGCTCGTTCTTCAAAAAGTTTTGGTGGTGGTCCGCAAGATAGCGATGGGGTTGGTTCTTCAGGTGACTAATGGCATATAACAAACCAATGTTGTTCAGCCAGTAAGCTGGCTTGGTAAAATTACTCGCTGGCACTTCGTGCCAAAACACTCGCAATTTCCCCAAATTGGGGCGTTAGCTTTCTTTAATTGTACGGAGAATTATGAAGCATCATCACAAACCAATTGACGGACTTCCTTTATTTAATGATGGTTGGGTATTTTTTATTTATGGTTGGGTTATTGCTGCTGTAATGGCTAGATATGAAAATGTAGGTGCAAGTATTGAAAGTGTAGAGAAACTTGCAATGGAACCATTTTCAGTCGGTGCTTTTTTTGCCATAGCTTCGACGGGGTTTGTATTAGTTTTATTTACCGTAGCAATTATGGAATTTAAATTTAAAAAATCTACGGAAGAAATCAGGGAATTCTTCTTGTTAAAGCGGGTTTTCATTCCTATTAGTGAGGTTGGCCTTTCTGCTGGAGCAATTATCATGGGGATGTCATTTGGTATAGCTTTTAAATTTTCTACATATGCTCCGCTTGGTGAACAAACAGAAATTACAAAAACAATGTTAAAAATATCACTCTTAATTCTAATGATTTATTGGCCAATATTTTGGCAGCAAAGGTCTATTTTGGCAGTTGGTAAAATAGAAAATTTAAAGTTCAATATTATTGGTGTTGTTTACATTTTTGTTTGTGGGCTTTTAATATATCTGGCCAATTTTGACTTATTCATTAAAGTTGCTGTTTTTGCAGCGATCGTAACATCAGGGGCTTATTATCAAATGGTGTACAAAAAAGCTAACAAGTCACTCAAGAAGGACAAATAACAGTTGGTTTTTGCTCCTTCGTCGCTTATTTTAACCAACTGATATTTGCCTCTTAGTGAGGCGTTATGTTTAAAAAGGAGATGTTGTGAATACAATGCAAATTTTTGTGTTAATGAGTTTTTTATGTTTTTGTTCTCGGGGAGTTGCTGCTGATATAGGTCATGGAACTATTAAGGGCGTTAAGGTATATGATTTCTCAAATTCAAAGGTGACGAGAATATATTTAAATGACAATGCAACACATAAAACTGAAACAAGTTGTGAGGGGGTTGCCAATATTACACATAGTGCTCATGACGAGGCCACCGCGCAGAAAATGCTTAGTGTTGCATTATCCGCTTATATGGCGGGGAAAAAGGTAAGAATATATTCTGAAGTGGCTGGACGTTGTGAAGTAAGTTTGATCTCAGTTCAAGAGTCATATTTTTAAACATAATAAATTGTTATGTGTTTAGGTGAAAATGGTTAATTTGATAATAATGGTTGCTATATCGACGATAGTCTTTGCATTGGTTATTGAAATTCATTGTCGCTTACAATCTCAAATAATCGCGAAACCGCGAACTATGACAAACTTAATTAAGCACTATCTAATGGCACTACCTGTAGTCCTCTTAATGTTGCTTTATTTTTACGAAATACGAAGCATTACTGTCACTTTAGGGCTAAGTGAACTAAATGGAGCTTTCTTAGATCTTTGTTGCGTAATTATTTTTATTTCACCGTTATTGTATATTATGGATTGGCGTTATCCAGGTTTAATGAACAAAATGGAAAACTGGCGTAAAAACACATAACAAGCAATTAAAGCGGGACTTTTTACAGTTTGCTCAGTTCCGCTTCGCTACACAATTTTAGCAAACTATAAAAAGCCCCTTAATGTAGGCGTTATAACTCAAAGGAAACGTTCGGTGATGGATCTTAGAATTTTTTTTATCATTATATTTACTTTTATTTCCAGTGGTTGCCAATTAACCACCAAAATTCCAAAAAACGTAGGTAGTGAAAGACCATATGAGCTAAGAAATGAAATTTATAAAAATAAAGCCTGCTGTACAGAGTTTCAT
>CAYUZL010000313.1:0-3826 GCA_964449725.1 uncultured Alteromonas sp.
GATCATCAACTATGGTCAATGCTGCTTTGGTTGGAAGTGTCGCAATAAGGTGTTGGCTTTTGGCTAGCTGTAATGCTGCGTAGTAGTGTCGGGTGAATACTTGAATATTTCGCTGTCGTCCTAGTTTAATCAGTTCAGCATCAACCCAACCTAATTTTTGAACTTCAGAAGGGTCTATTCCTACGCCCACGCCGTAACCGGTTTTACTTACCCAAATGTGTTGCGCCGATAAATAGGAATCTAGGTCAAATTTGTTCACCAGCGGATGAGTTTTACTTAGCACGCAAGAAAATGAATCATTCCAAAGTAGCTTTTGATGAAACGAAAGTGGTAATTCGTCGAACTGGTTAATGGCCATGTCGACGCGACCGTGCTCGACGTCATGAAATGTCACGTCACTAGGGGTTATCAAGTCTAAAGTGATGTTAGGGGCTAGAGTGGAGAGTTTCCCAATCAGTTCAATGATCAATGTTGATTCAGCGTAATCGCTGGTCATAATGCGAAAGGTGCGAGAACTGTTTTCAGGTTCAAATGCAAGTGTTGGTTGTACAGCACTTTCTAACTTACGTAATACGTCACGAATGACGGGTTGTAATTCTAAAGCACGAGACGTAGGGGTCATACCTTCAGAGGTACGCACTAGTATGGGATCACTAAAAAGGTCTCGTAAACGTTTTAGCCCGTTACTCATAGCGGGTTGAGTGATCCCGAGCTGATTGGCTGCTTTGGTTACACTACCTTCTCTTAGTAACACATCTAAGTATACCAATAGGTTCAAGTCTACTTTTGCTATATTCATGCTGAATTACCTTTATCACAATGATCTAATGGTAACATTTTTAACGCAGAGATTTTAATTTTAGGGCTTGGGTGAGCAATTTTTAAATTGTTTGCCTATAATCAATATTGGGTCAGTCAGGTTGATAAATATAGGTAAGTAATGAGTGGGATTCTTGACTCCGTAGACCAACGCACAAAGTTGGTAGGAGAAAATAGGCTTGAACTATTAATGTTCAAACTTGGCACAAGGCATGTATTTGCAATTAATGTCTTTAAAGTTAAAGAAGTGATTAACGTGCCTCAAATGAATGAAATGCCTGGTTCTCATTCCCATTTACATGGAGTTACCATATATCGCGGTACGTCTATTCCGATTATTGATTTACGAGATGCGATAAAATTAAAGAATTCTCAAGATGTTGATCCAACAAAAGGCAATGTTATTATTACTGAATACAACCGTTCAGTTCAGGGATTTTTGATTGCTGAAGTATTAAGTATTGCTAATACCTCATGGAAAGATATTCAACCCCCGCCAACAAGTATTGGTAAAGCGAATTACCTGACCGCTATTACTCAAATGGAATTAAATGGTAAGAATGAAATCGTTGAAATTATTGACGTAGAAAAAGTCCTTGCTGAAATCATCGAATATGACACCAGTATTTCTGAGGAAGTGTTAGAAAAAAGCTTAGCAGAGCACATTGATGGCCAGACTATTTTAGTTGTTGACGATTCTCCTACTGCCCGTAAACAAATTAAAGATACGCTTGAACAGTTGGGGATCAATATCATTGAATGCTCTGACGGTCTTCAAGCTCTCAATCTTCTTCGTTCTTGGGCTGACGAAGGTATGAATGTATTGGAGACGATTCTTATGATGTTTACTGATGCTGAGATGCCTGAGATGGATGGCTACCGGCTAACCGCTGAAGTGCGTGCTGACCCCAGGATCAGCGATTTATTTATCGCCTTAAATACATCTCTAAGCGGCAGCTTTAATGAAGCCATGGTAGAAAAAGTTGGATGCAATGCGTTTATCTCTAAATTTCAACCGGATGGATTAGTTGGAGTTGTACAACAACGAATGAGAGAAAAGCTTCAATCGTAGTTTGAACCAAGCTACAATTCATGTTCTTTTAATAGTGCCAAGGAATGATTCATGGCGTTCAGAACATTGACTGCGGTTTTCGCGGTTAGCGCTACACTTTTTTCTGTAGCTCCCTTTGCTAAACCTCAAGTAAGCAATACTCCCAAAAATATAATCATGGTCGTTGGTGATGGTATGGGGCCAGCTTATACCTCGGCTTATCGTTATTTCAAGGACAATGACTTATCTAATGGAGTGGATAGAACCGTATTAGACCGCATCTTTGTCGGCAGTGCCTCTACTTATCCTGCTGAAGAGTCGGGCATAGTGACAGATTCGGCTGCAGGTGCTACGGCATTAGCGACAGGTTTTAAATCTTATAACGGCGCTATATCGGTAGATACCGATAGAAAGCCTCTAAATACAGTGCTAAGACAAGCAAAGCGCAATGGTATGAAAACGGGCCTAGCCGTTACCTCTCAAATTGTACACGCTACGCCAGCTGCTTATGTTACTCACAATGAAAGTCGTAAAAACTACAATGAAATAGCCAATCACTTTTTTGATGATCGAATCAATGGTGAGTTTGTAGTCGATGTTATGTTGGGTGGAGGTTTGTCTTATTTTGAACGTGAAGACAGAGATCTCGTTGCTGAATTTATTGATTCAGGTTATCAATTTACGGATTCGTATAATAAATTAGCAACCTATTCCGAAGGCCAAAAGTTGTTAGGCTTGTTCGCTCCCATTGGATTGCCATGGGCCTTAGACGACAAAAGGCCACACCGTTTGTCTTATATGGCAAAACACGCAATTAAACACCTTGAAAACGATAATGGCTTTTTCTTACTAATAGAAGCTAGTCAGGTTGACTGGGCGGGTCATGCCAATGACATAGCAAGCGCAATGGCTGAAATGGATGATCTAGCGAAAACGATGGAATTCCTCATTGAGTACGTAGAGGAAAATCCAGATACCTTGGTCGTTCTGACAGCGGATCACAGTACGGGAGGGCTTACGATTGGTGCCGATCACGAATATAAGTGGGAGCCAAAATGGATCCGAAATATGCAGTCTTCTGTAACTCAAATTGCAGAGGAAATATTAGACGAGAGAGCACCTAGTGAATTCGTATCAGAGCAATTGGGTTTTGACTTAAATAAAGATGAACAGCAAATTGTTGCCAATTTAAGTAATGTAGAAGCGCTACGGGATCGAGAAGCTGAAATTAAAAAAATTGTAGATTCAAGAACGAATACGGGGTGGACAACTGGGGGGCATACAGGAATTGATGTGCCTGTTTTCTCTGTGGGACAAGGTTCGTACTTGTTTACTGGAAGTATCGACAACACGGATATAGCAAAAACTATTTTTGCTTTGTTAGATAGCAAAATTGGCAGTAGTAAAAAGACAAAAAGGAAAGACGTCTCTAAAAGTACGGACAACGAAGAAGCCTGTAATTTTAAAACATCTTGGGTTTGCTAAATAACCCCAACTCGGGATAAGAAACAGCGTTCAGCAACGCTCCTGGCGTGAATTACTTCGTTGCAATAGCCAGCAATAGAATAACTATTACGTGATTTTTGCGCCTTGTACTTCACACCATTAGCATTACTGACGGGAAATATAAAAATAGTTATAAATATCATAATCTTGCACTACTTCTTATCCCGAGTTGGGGTTAAATAGTTCAAGCATATCAATATAGAAATAAAAAAGGAGGCTAACCTCCTTTTTTATTGAATGATGAATTTATCCATTTCTTCACCTGTTAATGTTTGTATTCTGGAAAACACAAACCACAGCGTGCCTAATAACAATATCATGCTTGGAATGACGATAACTGGGTAGCTAAGTGCTGTCATTTTGCCGAGCTCTTCAGTATAGGCCGTTGTGCCAGGCTGACTAACTAATATGGCTTTCGCTAAAACATAATTTAAAATAGAAGATAAAAAG
>CAYUZL010000314.1:0-6162 GCA_964449725.1 uncultured Alteromonas sp.
ACTCTATAACGCAGGCCGATTAGGGCAGAAAAACAAGCAAGGTTTTTATAATCACGGATTAGACAAACGTGGCCGTCCAACCAAAGTTGCCGCGGAAGAAGCCTATGCGCTTATTACACCGGTCAGCGCTGCAACAGCTGAATTTGATAAGAACGATATAATCGCAAGACTAATGATACCCATGGCCAATGAAGCTATTCGCTGCCTAGAAGAAGGTATTGTTGATAGCGCAGCTGAAGCAGATATGGCCTTGTTATACGGCTTAGGTTTCCCTCCGTTCCACGGCGGTATTTTCCGCTATATAGAAACCATGGGCCTATCGCAGTTTGCCGCATTAGCTGACAAATACGCGCATTTGGGACCTATTTATCAAATTACTGATGGTGTGCGCGAAATGGCCGCCAACGGCAACTCTTATTTTGCATAACCTAAGGAGACTAAGATGAAAGATGTAGTCGTTATCGATTGTGTTCGCACCCCTATGGGCCGCTCCAAAGGTGGCATATTTCGCAATGTGCGTGCTGAAGACTTATCAGCTAGCTTAATGACCGCGCTGTTAACGCGTAACCCAAATGTTGACCCATCGGAAATTGAAGATATTATTTGGGGCTGTGTTCAGCAAACCAAAGAACAAGGCTTTAATGTTGCCAGAAATGCTCAACTTCTAACGTCTATACCTCGCTCTACCGGCGCGGTAACCGTAAATCGATTGTGTGGTTCATCCATGCAAGCATTACACGATGCAACCAGTGGCATTATGACTGGCCGTGGTGATATCTATATGATTGGTGGCGTTGAACATATGGGCCATGTCCCTATGACATTTAACGTTGATTTTCACCCTGGTCTTGCCAAGTACACCGCAAAAGCATCGGGCAATATGGGCATGACCGCTGAATTACTTGGTCGCCAAAATGGGATTACTCGTGAGATGCAAGACGCCTTTGGCGCTCGCTCTCACCAAAAAGCCCACCAAGCTCATATTGAAGGACGTTGGGCCAACGAAATAGTGCCGATTGAAGGTCATGATGCCGATGGGCGGTTAGTGAACGTTGATTTTGATGAAGTTATTCGTCCCGACTCTACGGTTGAAACACTAGGCGCATTACGTCCCGTTTTCGACCCAATCAATGGAACAGTTACCGCAGGAACATCGTCGGCAATTAGCGATGGCGCATCAGCCATGTTGCTTATGTCAGCTGAAAAAGCAAAAGCTTTAGGCTTAATCCCCAGAGCGAAAATCAGGGCAATGGGTGTAGCCGGATGTGACGCAGCAATTATGGGATATGGCCCAGTACCAGCAACTCAAAAAGCACTTAAGCGCGCAGGGCTAACTATGGATGATATTGAACTTGCTGAGTTTAATGAAGCCTTTGCAGCTCAAGCATTGTCTTGTGTAAAACAACTTGGGTGGTTAGATAACTACGACGAGAAGGTCAACTTAAATGGCGGAGCCATTGCACTGGGCCACCCACTGGGTTGTTCAGGGTCTCGTATTAGTACAACTTTGCTAAATGTCATGGAAGCTGAAGACAAAACGCTCGGACTTGCCACTATGTGTATTGGTTTAGGCCAAGGCATTGCGACTATTTTCGAACGTATTTAATGGTGATATGCCCCATTTAATTTTAGATGGGGTATATCTAACTAACCTGAATCCTGATTACAGGAATCCAAATATCTATTGTACTCGTTGCGATAACGGAATTTCAGACTCAACGACATCACCGTTTTGTTTGTAAATAACCCCGCCCTTCATAACGAAATCCACATCAGAAAGTTTGTTTACATAGCGTAAAACGTCGCCTTTAACCGCAATAATGTCGGCCCATTTACCTTCACTTATAGTGCCAACCTTATCTTCTAACCCCATAAATACTGATGGCCAATAGGTTGCAGCTCGAATCGCATCCATTGCAGGAATATTCATTTCGTTAACCCATACCGCTATTTCATTCCACGTCGACTGACAGTGAAATTTAGTCGGTATACCACTATCCGTCCCCACTAAAAATACGACACCTGATTCACGTAATTGAGCGATTTTTCGCTTTAACGTTGGTTTTCTCAAAGGAGTGAGCTGCATATACCCTAATTTTCCTGGTGAGCTCAGCGAGGCCTTAATATCGGTAATTGTGTCGGACTGTAAACCTCGGTGCCAACAGGTATCGTCTAATCGTTCAGGATTATCTACCGTCAACTCATATTGATATAAACCTTCTACCGTTGGAGTCCAAAACAAAGGACCACCGGCCACTCGGCCTGTTGCGGTTCTTTCTACTAGCAAGTCAATAATATCGTCAGGGTAAGCAGGAGCCGTAGTTAACCCTGTGTGTTCAAAGTTATCAATACCAATCTGCAATCCCACCCTAATTTCGTTTGGTCTATGACTATGCCCTATAACTTTTAGTCCGTTAGCATGAGCCTCATTTACAACGGCTTGAGCCACCTTTAACGGCACCTTGTCTTGGTCAACAAATTTAATCAAATCAACACCAGCATCAGCAAGCTGCTTTACCTTTTGTTTAGCGTCTTTTACCGTCTTTACTCCCCACCGATAACTTTCCGTACCAGGATAAGGCTCAGCCTGAATAAATGGCCCGGTAACGTATAAACGCGGACCTGCTAATTCGCCGCTTAATATTCTATTTTTAACGGATATGGAGGGAGCTAAGGGAGCGCCAAGATCTCGAGTGCTCGTAATTCCAGCAAGTAACAATTGAATAGCACTTGCTGGCATAATTTCGTCATTTAACCTGTCTTTATAAGTAGGGTGCCAATGGGCATAATCAGCATGGCCGTTCAGCATAAGGTGGGCGTGGCTTTCCCATAACCCAGGTAACACATCCATACCTTCTGTTGATACCACAGTGTAATCAGGTGGAACTGGCAAACTATCTTGGTTTCCCACAGCTTGAATAATATCGTCCTTTATTAAAATTACGCTGTTGGCAATAGGCCTTGCACCATAGCCATCAATTAGTCGCCCTCCTACCAAAGCAACTTTATCATCGGCAGCAAGAGCTCTATCAGGTAGAAATAAAAATAAAAAGTACAAGGTAGCTGTGATTATATGTAACTTCATTTATCATCCCTCATAACGTTGATGAAAATTTAGTCTGCACATAAACCCTTCAATACTCAATTTATTTCATCGCAACTGCCCTACCATTCAGCACAAGCAAAAGGAAGGTTTAATGCTTGAATCGAGTTATTTCCTTATTTAAAGGAAAGAGTATTCATACACATAATGCCAACACGAATCCATTGTTACTTTAGTATTAATGAAGTAACTTAGGGTTACTTAGTTCAAAATTAATACATTTAATAGAACAATTTTATGATGCAAATGTTCATCTTTCCCTTAAGTGAAAACATGCCTATGACAACGTTAAGCGTACTATGAAAAGAGAAATATCAAACAATAAGCTTCAACTAGACTCTTTAGATGGCCTTAGAGGCTTAGCAGCATTAATAGTCATATTAAGTCACACAAGTAATGCTTCAATGTTTTTCGTTCCATATTTTGATGCGAGAGGGGTAGGTAAATCAGGTGTCTTTCTTTTCTTTCTACTCAGTTCATTTCTTCTTTCTCGAGCCTTAATTAAACAAAACAACATTGCTTTTTCTATGCCGGCGCTTAGTCTTTATTTTCAAAGACGGTTCTTCCGAATTTATCCTTTGTATGTGCCTTACTTAGTCTTAGGTTTAGTCAGTACTTATATTTTCACTACCATATTTGAAAAAGAAAACTTAGGATTCCCATTTACTCTGACGTTAACCGAACTTTTTAATCATCTAATATTAATTGAAGGAAAAGGCGTAACCTGGAGTGTTGCAGTTGAGTTCAAATTTTACTTTTGTTTGCCGATAATCATTTATCTCATTCAACTTATAAACGCTAAATTTGGCGTTGTTTGGGAACTAGTTCTCCTTATTACACTAGTAGCGCTGACTCAAATTGTGAGCTTTCAAGGTGATTCTGTTGTTAATGATTCGCGATTAATGCCATACATGTGTATTTTTCTGTGGGGTACAATATTAGCGGTTATACAATGCGAAATTGAAGCTGATAAAATAAAGAGAGAAAATTTAGAGTTAATCGTTCCCTTAAGCTACCTTTCTCTGCTAACGCTTATTGTCATGACCCCTGAAGTAACTTCGCTAATATTCGGTTATGTCGAAAACAGTTACTATCATAAAGATTTTATTCAACATGCCATTTTGTGGAGTGTAGTTTTACTTTCAGTAGTTAATTTCAACTCAAAATTGTCGTCTTTTTTTGAAAGTAATTGGTTGGTTTTTTATGGTTCTTTGAGTTTTTCGATTTACCTATTTCACCCTATTTTTATACAGTTAGCTAAACACTTTTCTATGGGAACGTATGTTTCAGCATGGTTTGTTCTAGCTGGCTCTACAGCATCGTCGTATGTGTCCTTCAAATTACTTGAACTCCCCGCATCTCAATTTAAATTTTCTTTTTTAAGCAAACGGTAGGCTCTCGCTTACCTACTTAAACGTAGTATTCATCCATGCTAAATAATGTTTGGCTTTCAATTCGCAATAAGGTAAAACTCTGCTTCGCAATATATTCATGTGGATATTTCACATGAAATTTTAATAGTAAAAAATGCATTATTAGGGAATTAAAATGAACTACTTTTTAGATGCGATGAAAAAATTCGCTGACTTTTCTGGACGGGCGAGACGTAAAGATTATTGGATGTTTGTGCTTATTTACGTAATTATAAGTTTTTTAATTGCCATTGTAGAAAGCATCATTGGTACGAGTTTCTTGTCTGCAGTGTACGGGCTCATTTTATTTGTCCCTACAATAAGCATTGCTGCTCGACGGTTACACGACACAGGTAGAAGTGGGTGGTGGCAACTTATTGGGCTTATACCTATTGTTGGATGGATCATCTTGATCATATTCTTTGTGCAAGATAGCCACCCTGAGAACGAATACGGCCCAAGTCCTAATTAAGTGAATACTAAAGGGGCTCATACCAGAGCCCCTTCTTTACCAGAACATACCACTCACTATGACACTTTTATGAAAAAGTTTATTCCAGTATTTTCAATTGTTTTTTTGGTTTTATTCTTTGGGTTATATACTTAGCTAATACTGGCCGAGATAGCATTTTTTTTGAATTGGTTCGCAGTATTCCTTATGGGGATAAACTCGGCCATTTTTGCTTATTTGGCGTATTGGCTCTTGGAGCTAACTTTACTTTAAAGCTCAAAACCCTTATTTTTCGGTCATACAAACTATATTTGGGATCTATTTTGGTATTGTGTTTTGCCGTAACCGAAGAACTGAGTCAATACTTTATTCCCAATAGAACATTAGATAGTATTGATTTTATTGCCGATATAAGTGGCATAGCGTTTTTTACGCCTGTTAACTAAGTTAATAAATAACTATTCACATAAATAGCGCTGTTTTTCATTTGATTCATTAACTTTACAGGAATAGATACATGGACAGTACATCTTTACTTTTATTTGCCCTTGCTTGTTTGTCTATAAACCTCATTCCTGGACCTGATGTTATCTACATTATTTCAAACTCAATGAAAGGTAGAAAACGCGATGGAATGCAAGCGGCTTTAGGTTTAGGGCTGGGTTACGTTATTCACATAATGGCCTCATGTTTAGGCTTATCAGCAATAATTGTAAATTCAGCAATCGCATTCACGGCGATAAAATGGTTTGGCGCCGCTTATTTAGTGTATTTAGGTATTCAATCTCTTATCTCCATGTGGAAAGGAGAAACTAGATTCACGTTGAATAAGAACACACTAAACAATAAAAATGTGTTTTTTCAGGGGGCAATCGTAAGTACGTTAAACCCTAAAGTAGCGTTATTTTTCTTATCTTTTCTTCCACAATTTATCGACCTTTCTCAAGGCTCTACAAGCAAGCAGCTTCTAATTTTGGGATTGCTATTCAGTGTACTAGCAACTCTGTGTAATCTTGTTTATGCTATGGCCGGAAGTTGGTTGTTAAGCAATAAGAAGTCTGAAAATTACTCTCGTTGGTTAGAAGGTCTATCTGGATTTTTACTGATTGGTTTAGCCGGTAAAATTGTATTGGACCAGCGCTAGTTTTCTTCGATTTGTAGCCATTGAATATGCCTACACAGATGTAGCTTATAAT
>CAYUZL010000315.1:0-6217 GCA_964449725.1 uncultured Alteromonas sp.
CAGACACACTGCTAATACAAGTAAGGCTCCTTGATTCGCTTGCATCGAATGATTTCTCAGTACAATAACAACATATAAACTCAGTGCAATTGCCGCTCTCACCAGTGTTAATGGGAAGCCACACAAATTTACAAAACCCCAAGCGAAAAGCAGTGCCAATAACTGAGGCGCATTGGCGAGAAGAACCCCACTCTCCCTCCGAACAAACATTCTAAAGGTAAAAGTAAGCCACTTTGATAACCAAAGGCAAAGAATATACACCACAGCCATATGTAGCCCAGATAAAGTAAACAAATGAGCCACACCTGTTTTTTGTAATAAAACCCAATCAGCTTCGTTCAATTGACTTCTATCAGCCAACAACATAGCTTTAAGCCACTTTTCACCCTGTGGGCTACCATGTTCTAATCGACGATTAATTCGATAATTCAAATTCGAGGCAGGAACTAAGAGTTCGTTGTCATCGCATTTAACAATGTACCCCGTCGCTTGGATGTTGTTACTCACAAGCCAGCGCCAGTAATCAAATGCAATAGGGTTTTGTAATCCGTGAACCGGAGTTAAACGTACGCAGAGCCTCACTTTTTGCCCTTTTTCAAACCGTTGAGTGAGGTAATAACCGTTGACCTTGGCATAAAAATTCACAGGCTTTGCGTCAAACACACTCACTTTAAGAATGAATTTGTGAACATCTTCTACGTATTTTCCATTTAAAATATTGGCTTCAATTATTACGTTTTTCTTAATTTTTTCCTTTGGTAGTTGCCATGAGTAGTAGCTATGCCCTACACTCGCCATCCAAAGTACGCCAAGTAAAATACCTATGAAACTCCGGCTGTAATTGTTTTTAGGGAATAGTACAATGAACAGTAATATTGTGATTAATAGTAGTAAGCAATGGAATACAGTAGGTAAAAAAGGCCAAAACTGTGCACCTAGTGATGCTAAAGTGAACCCAAATGCTATCATCCATAATGCATTTCCCATTGAAACCACACTTAATCTTGTTTGTATGAGTGAACATGCCTAAAAAGTTTATTCGACGTTTGTTGCCCGATCACAAATCAATTGTGAACAACAAAACTTTAAAAATTTTTGGCTCTTTATTGCATGAGCCGAATTTGTGGCATTTGAACCGTCGCTCAGCTTCTGGTGCGTTTGGGATTGGACTCTTTTTTGCTTTTTGGCCAGTGCCATTTCAAATGTGTTTATCCGCTTCTGCCGCCATTTCTTCAAAAGCAAATTTGCCTTTATCGGTTGCAACGGTTTGGATTACAAACCCTTTTACTATGCCCCCCATATTCTACGGAGCTTACAAATTAGGTGCTACTGTACTTGGGACCGAACAAAGTGAGTTCGCCTTTGAATTAAGTTGGTCATGGTTACTCGATAGCGCAAGCTCAGTTGGCCCAGCCTTACTTGTAGGGTGCGCTATTTGCTCTGTGACGTTTGGTTTGTTGGGATATTATGGGTTAAATGCGGTATGGCGTTATGCAGTCAAAAAATCATGGCAACACAGATGTGAAGCAAGAAAGAAATAAACTACTCAACTTTTTAGCGTGACCTGATTAGAAAAGTAAACAGTCGAACTAGACATAGTAAGTTCTGTTTTTCCACTGCCAAAATTGACTCTCCAATCGACATCAACAGAATAAAAACCAGGGAATGTTTCAAACAAATCAAAATTAAGTTGTGTTATTCCCTCAATACAATTAAACATAAGTATTACTTCGATATCACTGCGACCATATCTAATTAAAGCTTCATCAAGCTCATAGTTATGTTCTGACTGCTCGTTAACACCATATCCACTGATAAATCGATACTCTTCAGGAACAAGTAAGTCATACTTTGTAATTTTGCATTGTTGAGGTATGGAAAGAATACTCGAAGGGTTGTTGAGTAATAATAGGTTAGATTTAATATGCGCCTTTAGCTTTTGCGATCTTGGTATCGTGTCCAGATTAAACAAATCTAACACAGGCACATTGAGTTGCAGATGCCAAAATGTGTCACTTTGAGTAATATCCAGTATCCCTTTACCATACAACTTCGGGCAAAGAATAACTAAAAAAAGAAACAGACAACTGGGCACACCTATTTGTCTACGCGCTTTCATAGGCTTTAAAGTACTACAACAAAGTTACAATGTAATAATATAACACAAGAAAGTCAGTAATCAGGTGCAACTCATTGTGTAAAAACAACGAGTTAACGCTATTAAACCTGAATTCCAGTTATTTATTCTCTGACAATAAAGCGAAATATTCATTTTCAGAAATAACGGTTACACCTTTGTCTCTTGCTGCATTAATTTTGTTTTCACCCACTTTATCACCTGTCACTAAATAATCGGTTTTACCCGATACCGACTTACCCACTTTAGCGCCAAGGGATTTCGCTTCTTTTTCCATTTCACTTCGAGAACCTTGAGACATAGATCCTGTAAATACGATAAGCTTACCCGCAACGGCTGAATTGGCACTATCCAAATCATTAACCTTAGGTGTAATTGACAAATTAAAACCGAGTTCATAAACCTTAAAAAACTCGTCTTTAATGTTTTCCAAGCCCTCGACTATTGCCTCAGCGCTAAGCTGAGCAAAACCATCAATTTTCACCATTTCTTCCACTGTTAGAGAAAACAAATCAGTCACTGTATGGTGTTGCAATAGCTTTTCACAATTTCCACCCGCTAATCGGCTAACGCCAAAAGCAGCTAAAAACCGCCAATCCTCTATTTCTATTTCACGGCTTGCTTGTAACTGATCAGCTAGATTTTGTGCAGTCTTTTCACCAAAGCCATAACCCACGAACTTACTGTCTTGTAGGGCGTAAATATGATGAATATGCTTAACACCCAATTGGGTTAACTTTTCAATTACCTTCGGACCAAAACCATCTACATTGCCAAGGGTCTTAAAAAAGTGGATCAGCGTGTTTTCACTTTGGGCAGGACAATCGGATTTATTCGGACACATTAAATGGTCGGATTCCCAAATAAGGTGCGCATTACAACTTGGGCAATGTTCTGGAAGCTCAGGTGTTGTAGGTTTAATCACCGCCTCTATTTTAGGTATAACCAATCCACTTCTAACCAGTTTTATAATCGCCCCAGGCCCTACTCCATTGGTTTTCACCATATTGTAATGATGCACAGTGGCACGGCTCAGTGTTGCTCCACTGAGCTTAGTAGGCACAAGCTCTGCTACTGGTGATATTCGTCCTGTTCTTGATGTTTGTGGCGTGACTTTTACCACTTCGACTTCAGCAGACTCATGATTAACTTTAAAGGCGATTTGCCAACGATGAAATTTCCTTGTGGCGCCCATATGGGTTTTAATTTCTTCATGAGTAGTTTCAATAATCAATCCGTCTATGTCGTAATCGACCACGTCCCACATTTTCTCCAGAATGTTCTCAAAATCCGAGATCAATTCATCTATGCTGCCTGCCCACTTGTCTAGTCCGGAAAAAGGATAAAAAACACAGGCGCCATCGTCGATGGCCTTTTGAATATCTTCGTCTATTTTCTTTTCGGCAATAATGGCGGCCTGAATATTCCTAGAGTTTTCAAACTTACTGCTTAAAACATCGTCAAAGTAACTTTTCTTAATAACAATTTCACCCGGCCCCAACCCTTTCCCCAGGCCTTTGGCTACTTGTAAACCTCGCTCAAATGCCCGTGTAATATCTTGGCCTTTATTACCGTCACCTCTGGTATACAAAATCTCTCCATCATCATAGGCTGCGTACCCATCTAGTTTTGGCGTGATCTTCAAAGCAATTTGAGAGGCGTCTATACCCAGTTCGAGGCCCGCTTTAACTAACCTTTCTGTCCATTTTTTAATTTCTTCAAACGAATAGGCTTTATCGGTAGAGAGCATTTTTTGAGGTAATGTGATGGTTTTGCTGTCAATAAGGACTTCGGGTTCAACCGAAGTTAAAAAGGGGTTTTCTGGATCTTTTTGAGCAAGTTTCGCACTAAGATTATCGTATTTTTGATCATCAAAAATCGGCATGCCCGCGCGGTACAAAGCATTAGCAACTTGTAAAACGACAAGTAAGTCAGTTGCCGAATCGTGAGTTTCCAGCCCTAACAAGGCTTCAATTTTTTCTAAACTAACATCGAGTTCGAGCTTTTCAGTAACGGCTGCTTGTTGTGGGTTTAATAAAGAGTCAGTCATTACGGTTTACCTTTGTTCAATAAGGTGCACATCTTATTGCGCACCTTAGCGATTAAATTAATTGTGAATATGAATAGTACGAATAGAAATAAAACCAACACGTCATTGCATGCTGGTTTTATAAGGTTAACGAACGCGGTTACATTGTACTTTTAGAGATAATACGCTGACGCTCAAATTCTCTTATTTTTTCAACGTATTGTTGAATGCCCTGTTTCGTTAAGATTGAACGTCGGCCGTCAAGTAGTTGCCCATTAAATTCATCAGCTACTTTGCGTGCCGCATTATGCATCATATTAAAGACTTGGTGAGGGTCTCCCTCTATGGGCAGTACCATAAACAAGGAAATGCCCTGAGTACTAAAAGTTTCTAAGTTATCAATATCGAAGACGCCGGGCTTAACCATATTAGCCAAACTAAACAAAACAGGCCCTTTGCCATTCGCGTTAACATGACGGTGGAAAATATCATGCTCACCAAATTTAAACCCTAAGGTTAGCAATAAAGGTAACAAGGCGGCACCACTAAGGGACTCTCCTTCTGCTGCACGAACATTGATGGCCAAGACTTCACTTTGAATTTCCGCAGAGGGCTTAGCGGCACTGACTTTATCAGCTTCATCTAACTTAGGTGAGTTGTCGTCAAAATCAATGTTCATTTGGTCTTTACCCAAAGTAGGCTCTTTTCGTCTTTTGGGCGCCGCTCTATGTTTAACCACTTTTTTAGCCTCGGGCTTCGAATCAACCTCTGTAGAGGGAGCAGCCGGTGTCGCTGATAAACCGAAATCCGGTTCATTTTTTTCTTCTTTCAATAAAAAGCCAGGGGGCTCTGGAATATCGTCCATTTCCGTTGTTGCAGATACCGAGCTGGTCATGTGCGGTTTAGGTTGAGTTACCACGCTTGCATACATAGGAGGCTCGGGCGCTTTTTCTACAAATGCAGGTTCAGTATCGTCAACAGTCTCTATCTCAGAAATAGAAGGGACATCATCGACTAACTCTTGAGCGTCAACGTCGCCATCCCTAGTTTCCTCTATCTCTGCATCTAATTCAGTATTGTCATTCGGGCTTTCGAGTTCGTCGGTGTCATCTTCATTATACGTACTTGAAATAACACGCACATTACCAACTCCGAGCTCATCAAAACCGCTTTCAGAAGAAGCTTTATCAGTGTTCACTGGTTCGATACGCTGGCTATCTTCCCGTTCAGGTATCCCATCTTGGCGACGCATTTTCCAAATACCATGAATCAATACCCCTAATATGGATATCGTACCAATTATAAAAAATGCTAAACGTAGTTCCATTCTTTATCCATTACTGAGTGAATTAGGTTTGCGCCATTGATACGGCTTCGTCAACGTCTACAGCAACCATACGTGAGACACCAGGTTCTGCCATAGTAACGCCAGTTAATGTATTCGCCATTTCCATCGCAATTTTATTATGCGTAATATAAATAAACTGAACCGATTGTGACATTTCAGAGACTAGGTTACAAAACCTTCCCACATTTGCATCGTCTAGCGGCGCGTCAACTTCATCAAGTAAACAAAATGGCGCAGGGTTCAGCCGAAAAATAGCAAAAACCAATGATAAAGCGGTCAGTGCTTTTTCTCCACCACTTAAAAGATGAATTGTACTATTTTTCTTTCCGGGGGGCCTTGCCATTATGGTTACGCCCGTTTCGAGTAAATCATCAGCGGTTAACGCTAAATACGCGCTACCGCCGCCAAACACTTTGGGAAACAGTGATTTTAAATCAGTATTAACTTGTTCAAAGGTTTCACCAAAGCGGCTACGGGTTTCTTTATCTATTTTACGTATCGCGCTTTTTAGTGTGTCTAGCGCATTATTGAGGTCTTCATCCTGCTCATCAAGGTATGCTTTTCGTTCTGCTTGAGTTTTAAACTCATCAATTGCCGCTAGATTAACTGGCCCTATTTGGGCAATGGCTACAGACACACTCTCTAAATTTTCTACCCACATGTCCTCATGGGCATCTTTTGGCATAGTTTCACGTATTTCTTC
>CAYUZL010000316.1:0-10819 GCA_964449725.1 uncultured Alteromonas sp.
TGTTGTTTAGTTTTGCTCAAGCAAGGGCTTGCGCTGAAGCAGGTGTGTATCTTATTTCTCCTTTCGTTGGACGTATTCTAGATTGGTACAAGGCGAAAACGGGTACCGAAAGCTACGCTTCCTTGGAAGACCCTGGTGTTATTTCAGTCACTAAAATTTACGATTACTACAAAACTCACGGGTATAGCACCGTTGTTATGGGTGCAAGTTTTAGAAATGTAGGCGAAATTCAAGCGTTAGCTGGGTGCGATAGGCTTACAATCAGTCCACAATTGCTAGAAGAGTTAGCCAACCTCAACGAGCCTTTAACCACGCAATTGGTGGACAATGGAGTACAAGAAGCCACTCCTGCCCCACTCACTGAGGCAGAATTCCGTTGGGATATGAATGAAGACGCTATGGCCACAGAGAAATTAGCAGAAGGTATACGCAACTTTGCTATCGACCAAGGCAAATTAGAAGTTCAACTAAAGGACTTATTATAATGCTTACCGATTTACCTATTTGGGAAACGTTAACTGCAAAAGCAAACGCAATTAAATCATCTCACATGCGCGACATGTTTGTAGCTGATCCCGAAAGAGCTCAGCGCTATAAGGTGTCTGCATCTGGCTTGAACATCGATTTTTCTAAAAACATTATCGATGATGAAGTGCTTGGCGCACTAACGTCTTTGTTTCAACAGTCAAACGTAGAAGAAAAGCGCAATGCAATGTTTCAAGGCGAGGTGATTAACACTACCGAAGGCCGAGCTGTGCTGCATACAGCATTGCGTAACAAAGGTGCGGTTCCCATTTATGTAGATGGCAAAGATATCATGCCAGACGTTCGAGATACGTTAGCAAAAATGAAAGACTTTGTTGAAAGTATACATACCGGCAGTCATAAAGGTTACACAGGAAAGCCCATTAAGCATATTGTTGCAATTGGCATTGGCGGCTCTTTTTTAGGGCCTAAAATAATGACTGAAGCACTTAAGCCCTATCAAACTGATGCAGTAAAGGTGCATTTCGTTGCCAACGTCGATGGCTGTCATATTCACGATGTGCTCGATACCTTAGATCACGAAGAAACCCTTGTCGTGATGTCGTCAAAATCGTTTTCTACCCAAGAAACACTGCAAAACACCTTAACTGCAAAAGACTGGTTTATTAAAAGCGGAGGAAATCAAAATGATGTTTCTTTGCACTTTATTGCCATATCTTCCAACGTTGAGGCTGCAGTAGAGTTTGGAATCAGTG
Organism: uncultured Alteromonas sp.; assembly: GCA_964449725.1. Classification (GTDB taxonomy): domain Bacteria; phylum Pseudomonadota; class Gammaproteobacteria; order Enterobacterales; family Alteromonadaceae; genus Alteromonas_F. Next base: position 1,242 of record CAYUZL010000316.1, read on the forward strand.
CTAACAACATTTTTCCTATGTGGGATTGGGTTGGCGGGCGTTACTCACTATGGTCGGCTATCGGTCTGCCCATAGCGCTAGCACTAGGCTTTGAACATTTCGACGCCCTATTAGAGGGTGCATTTGAAATGGACTCGCATTTCTTAAATGCTCCGGCAGACCAAAATCTCCCCATGATTTTGGCCGGGCTAGGAATATGGTACAGACACTTTTTTGATGCACAATCTCAGGTATTATTACCTTATTATCATTATTTACGCGGCCTGCCAGCTTATGTTCAACAGCTGGACATGGAAAGTAACGGTAAGCAAGTCGATATTACAGGACAGGCGGTAACCTATCCAACGGGACCGATAATTTGGGGAAGTGAAGGCACAAATGGACAGCACAGCTTTCACCAATTGATCCACCAAGGTGCAGGTTGCATGCCTATCGACTTTATATTTCCGTTAACTGCGAAGAATACTAACCACCAGCACCACGCTATGTTAGCTTCAAATTGTTTCGGACAAGCTCAAGCATTAATGCAAGGGAAGTCATTCGAAGAATGTTATAAAGACCTTGAAAATAAAAGCTTTTCTGAATCTGAACGAAAAGAATTAGCGCAACATAAAACCATGCCTGGCAACAAACCCAGTACAACAATTACCTTTAATGCACTCACGCCTAAAATTTTGGGCGCACTAATTGCAATGTATGAGCATAAGGTATTTGTTCAAGGTGTTGTTTGGGGACTTAACTCTTTCGACCAATGGGGCGTTGAGTTAGGTAAAGTACTAGGCAGTCAAGTATTAGATGGTTTGAATGGCGATACGCCACTTTCAACATTCGATACATCAACAGCCTCGTTAATAAAGCAATTTCAAGACGCAAACCCAATTTAAGGGCCGTACTAGACGCTAAGTTCTTTTAAATTTGATCACCTAGCGTCTAAAAATTGCTTAACCTCCACCCTCCTCGCTGTGTCTTAGTCATAGAATTGTCATTTACTTGTCACTATTTGTTAATAAAAAGTAAATCAATTCGTGTTATTTTCATTTTGTTGTGTTAAAAAGTAACAAGTAAATTGAATAGTCTCAATTTACTTCAATGAAGTAAGCGGTATCAACAAGGAGATCTACGTGGATAATTCCGATCTTTTTTCAACATTAGATATTGAAGCTCGCCCAGTCAAAACAAAAAGTAAAAAGCGCAAATGGCGTGAAATTGAAGCGATAAAAGACCGCTTCGAACTAAAAAAAGAATTAGCCGAATTCGACATGGATTACGAGTACGAACTCGAAGTCTCTGAACGATAAAAGAAAGGTCGCCCTTATTATAGGCGGCCTTTTTTAGTTTAGGCAGTTCCAATTTATTGGCGACTTACCTTGGTCAGCTAATAGTGCGTTGGTTTGGCTAAAGTGTTTACAGCCAAAAAAGCCTCTGTATGCCGATAAAGGTGACGGGTGTGGCCCTTTGAGAATACAATGCGTATTGTTAGAAATACGCTTGGCTTTCTTCTGAGCATGAGCACCCCAAAGTAAAAAGACCGTTCCTTTAGTATGGTCATTTATTACCTCGAGTATACTGTCGGTAAATTCCTCCCACCCTTTATTGGCGTGAGAGTTTGGTTGGCTGTCTTCAACTGTAAGTACCGTGTTTAATAATAAAACACCTTGATTAGCCCACGGGGTTAAATCACCGTGAATGGGTGTTTGAAAATCAACATTATCCTGCTCGAGTTCTTTAAACATATTTTTTAAAGAAGGAGGGTGAGGAATCCCCTTACCCACAGAAAAACTTAATCCTTGAGCTTGATTTGCTCCGTGGTAGGGATCTTGACCCAAGATAACAACCTTAACCTTATCAAGGGGAGTGAGTGTTAACGCGTTAAATACATCGTCATCTTGAGGGTATATTTTTTTACCAGCAGAGCGCTCCGAAGCAACAAAAACCATTAAACTGTGATAATAGGCTTTTGACTTTTCTTGCTTAAGTGCGTCCTGCCAACTTGGCATTATTATTTTGCCAACCTTTCAAACATAGCGGCTTTCAACGCTTGATAATCGTTCGGTAAACTCTCATCAAGGCTCTTTTCCACAGAACACTTAACCAATGGCTCAGGCAGTGCAATAGGGTTGCCCAATACATTCTCAACCGTTTCTCTGAATTTAGCTGGGTGAGCCGTGCCTAAAAACAGCCCCACTTCGCCGTCTTCAAGAGTATGCTCAAGGGCTTTGTAAGCAATTGCAGCATGAGGTTCGCTGATATAGCCTTTGTTCGCCAACTCTTTCATCGCAATCATTGTTGATTCTTCATCAATGGCCACGCCATTTAACAAAGCTCCATCAATAATACCGCGCTCAATCATGGCTTCGATACGAGGCCAGTTGTTTGGACGACTAACGTCCATCGCGTTTGACATAGTAGCCACTGTGTCATTTGGTTCCCACTCGCCAGATTTAAGGTAGCGAGGAACGGTGTCATTAGCATTAGTTGCAGCAACAAAGCGTTTAATCGGTAAACCCAGTGCTTTTGCTATCATACCTGCAGTTAAGTTACCAAAATTACCGCTAGGTACCGATAACACAACCTTATCACGGTCATTTTTGTCGATCTGTGAGAATGCTTCAAAGTAATAACAAACTTGCGCAAGTAAACGACTAATATTGATAGAGTTCGCACTGTTTAAATGCAATCCATCGCGTACTTCTGCATCGTCAAATGCGGTTTTAACCATAGCCTGACATGCATCGAAATCACCATCAATCGCAAAGGTATGAATGTTGCCACCAAGAGTAGTAAACAACTTTTCTTGTAGCGGGCTGATTTTTCCTTCAGGAAACAGGATCACAACATTAATGTTATCAATTCCGTGGAAAGCATGAGCCACCGCCGCACCGGTATCACCCGATGTTGCCGTTAAAATAGTGATAGGTGCACCATCGCTAATATGCGATAGCGTTTGTGCCATAAAACGGCCACCAAAATCTTTAAACGCTAAGGTTGGTCCATGAAAAAGCTCTAAGGTTTTTATATTCTCAGTCACTTGCTCTACAGGTGCTGGGAAGTTAAAAGCCTGATTGACTATATTTTCAATCTCAGCTGATGTTAATTCGTCGCCGATGATGTGCTTGAGAATCAATGCACTTCGCTCTTGCAAAGATAACGCTAAGCAAGCATCGATATCACTAAGAGGAGTAAATCCTTCTGGGAAAAATAGTCCCTGATTTTTTCCTAATCCTTTTTTAACGGCTTGTTTAAAACTTACAATTTCTTGTGGGTCTTTTAAATTGACTAATTCCACTGTGCCTTCCTACTACGATTGATGGATTTCTATGCCATGCTCGGGAATACGACACACATGACTAAATCCAGTTTCATTTTTCACATAATGAGTACGCAACCACTGTGCTATCTCATTGGCGTTTTGTTCGTTGTCTGTTACTGCAAAAACCGTTGGGCCTGATCCTGAAATACCAAAGGCCAAGGCTCCACTTCCTTTTGCCGCATCTCTAGCTTCAGCAAAGCCAGGAAGTAATTTTTGTCTATGGGGCTCAGCAATAACGTCATGCATCATCTGAGCAGCCAAACTTGCGTCTTGTTGATGTAAGGCGTGTACAAACACACCTAACTGCTTACCAAAAACCAAGGTATCTTTAAGAGCAACCTCTTTTGGCAAAATTTCTCGCGCCGCCGATGTGGACACCGACAGTCCTGAATAACACACAGTCCAGTACCAATCTTTCATCAGAGGTAATGACAAAGAGACTGGAGACTCGACCCCGGTCATAAATGTCATGCCACCTAAGTAACTTGGCGCTACGTTATCGTAGTGAATACTGCCACTGATTCTGCCTTCACATTCGCCCATCATTAACAATAACGTATCTTGGTCAAAAGGGGAGTCAAAATGAGAATTTAACGCAGCAAACGCTGCAACAATAGAACTAGCACTTGAACCTAGGCCACTTCCAATGGGTAAGTTTTTGGACAGTGCCAATGCAAGATTAGGTACAGTTTTACCTTTGGCTTGCATTTTTTCTCTAAAAAAATGTAAGCATTGTAAAACAATATTTTTTTCTGGCTCTGGTGGCAACTTATCAGCAAAACGCCCTGTTACACTCAGCGAATCCTCGCTCGCATCAGACACAGTAACCGTATCCCCTAACTGCGTACCATCAACAGGTTTCAGTGCGGCGCCTAATAAATCAAAGCCCAAACTAACATTACCAATGCTCGCTGGCGCAAATGCTGTGGTTGATGAAGCTTGTTTAGACATAACTTACACCTGCTTCCATGGTTTCGTACGCAATACATCAGAGAACACGCCAGCTGCAGTTACTGCTGCTCCCGCACCATAGCCTCGAATAACATAAGGTTTGGGTTGGTAATATTCACTGTGAATTGCCAATGCATTTTCGCCATCTCTGATGGCTGCTAATGGATGTTCTGGCTCAACAGCTTCAATACTTACACTGCAACGACGGCCTTCTATTTGACCAATATAACGCAGTACCTTGCCTTCACTTTTCGCTTGAGCAACCCGTTTTGCAAACGCCTCATCACACTCGTGTAAACGGGCCATAAAGCTTTCTATATCGTCATCGCCACCAAAGCCTTGGGGCAAAATAGGCTCAACTTCAATATCGCCAAGCTCTAACTCTAAGCCTGACTCTCTCGCTAAGATAAGAAGTTTTCTCGCAACATCAGTTCCGCTCAAATCGTCTCTAGGATCGGGTTCTGTATAACCGTTAGATTTAGCCGTAGATGTGGCTTCTGATAACGTCATGCCATCTTCGAGCTTACCAAATACGTAAGACAGACTGCCTGATAAAATACCGTCAAACTTATGTAAAACATCACCTGCAGATAATAGCTTTTGAAAATTATCAATAACAGGTAAACCTGCGCCAACAGTCGTTTCATACAAATATTGTCTATTGGTTTTCAATGCAGTTTGTTGGAGTGCACGGTAGTACTCTATGGTATCAGTACTGGCTTTTTTGTTTGGAGTCACAACATGAAAACCTGCATTCATCATATCAACATATTGACTTGCCACTTTACCGCTACTAGTACAATCAATCAGTACAGGATTCACCAAACTGTTGTCATTAACAAACTGCTGCAGTGCTGCAAGGCTTAACCCATCTTCAGATTGGGTTAATTCTGTTTTCCAATCGCTACTTAAATCAATACCAGAATTGTTTAATAGGAGCTGCCTGCTATTAGCGATACCGTACACTCTAAGTTGAATGTTTTTTGCTAATAACGACGATTGCTGGCGATGAAATTGCGATAACAATTCGTCGCCCACTGTTCCACAGCCCACCAAGAACACATCAATAGTATGACGGTCTGAAAAGAAGTTTTGGTGAATTGCACGAACTGCTTTTTTCGCTTTATCAGCTTCAACCACAGTTGAGATTGAACGCTCACTAGAGCCTTGAGCTATAGCAACGTTATTCACTCTCGCTTGAGACAATGCGTTAAAGAAACGAGCAGCCAGACCATTAGTGTGCTTCATTCCGTCGCCTACCAAGGTCACTATAGCTAAACCTTTACGTATTTCTATTGGGTCGAGCAACTTGTTGGTGAGTTCGAGTACGAAGGCATCTTCTAACAAAGACTGCGCTTTTTCAGCATCTTTGCTATGAATACAAAATGAAATGCTGTATTCCGACGAAGATTGAGTAATTAAAGTAATCGAAATGTTTGCATTCGAAATAACCTCGAATACACGGCTCGCCATGCCAACCATACCTTTCATTCCAGGTCCGGCAACATTAAACATAACCACGTCATCCAGCTGTGAAATTCCTTTCACACTTGTCCAGACGGTGCTGGCTTCTTGGCTAATAAGTGTACCTGGAGCAGCAGGATTCAAGGTGTTTCTAATTAAACATGGAATATGATGCTGGGCGATCGGCCCAATGGTTTTCGGGTGAAGCACTTTGGCGCCAAAGTAAGACAATTCCATGGCTTCTTGATAAGTTAACTTATCCATCAATACCGCCCCTTCAACTTGATTCGGGTCGGCGTTATATACACCATCAACGTCTGTCCAAATTTCACAACAAGATGCATCGATACACGCAGCAAGAATAGCCGCTGAATAATCTGAACCGTTGCGTCCTAAGGTCACTTTTTCGCCGCTTTCATTAGCTGCAACAAATCCGGGCATGATCAACAAGGTTTTGCCTGATTTATCCACATCGCCAAACTGTGCTTTACTTAAACTCACATCCGCGATGCTATCAAGGTAATCCCCTTCAGCGATAACGTAATTCACAGGATCAACAATGGCACACGAAATTCCTTTACTCTGCATTATGCCTTGTAAAAAATTAACACTGACATATTCACCTACGCTTAAAATCGCAGCAGAAATAGCATCTGGCGAACAGCCCAGCAAAGTAAAGCCTTCTAATTGACGGCTCAACCATAGTAACCGTTCAGTAATAAAGGTTTCTAATGTTGCATGAGGGTAACCTGTAAGCTTTTCGTTTAGCTCATCATTAATACCTTGTAGTGTCATCCGCAACTTGGCCAACAATTCGCCATAGTCACTTTGACTCGCAGCTTGTTCGCAAAGTAAAGATAAGGCATTGGTCACACCTTTCGGTGCAGATAAAACAACTGCCGCCCCTTCAGCTTGATGGCAATCCAACGCAATATCAGTGACGCGTAAATAACGCGTTGCATCGGCAAGAGAACTGCCACCAAATTTCATCACCTTCATGTTTTACTCCCGTTGCTTCTCACTTTAGAGAAGTCCAAAAAAAAGCCCGCTTGTTTAGGGCGGGCTTTTGTGAATCTTTTTCTACTCACACTACCCGACGACCATCAGCATACGGATGGTAATAATCATTGTGTCGATAGTGCTTGTAATAGTTTTCATGCCGCCAATTTGCCGTATAGACGTCTATATGTCAACCCAGATCTGCTTTGTAAGTGAACTTATCCTAATAAAACACAGTTTTTAACTAAAAATATTCTAATTTTCATAACCTATTAAAGACTATAGGTTTTAGATATACTCATTTTTTGTGTATTCGCTCTGCTTAAAGACAGCCTACTTAGTGTTTTAATATGACCTCTATCACATCTCCTTTTAATCAGGTTACATCTCCTATTGAACCTTTTAGTTTGCCTCATTGGCCTCAATGTGCTCCAAAGGTGTGGATTAAACGAGATGATCTAATTCACCCCTTCGTATCGGGTAATAAATGGCGAAAACTTAAATACGCCAATCTTCATCATCATAAAAAAATCGTTAGTATTGGCGGCGGTTATTCTAACCACCTGCATGCACTAGGTTATTTGTGCTCACAATTACAGCTACCTTTTACCGCACTGGTACGGGGGCATTATGGCGCGACGCCAACGCCAATGTTAAATGATTTACAAAACTGGGGTTGCCACATTGAGTACATAGATAAAAAGCTCTACGCAACACGAGACACAGAGCAATTCAAAACCTGGTTAGACGAACATCATATCGGAAGTCAGTTTATTCCTGAAGGTGGTAGTACCGCGCAGGCCGTTAAGGGCGTGAGCGAACTTTGTGATGAAGTTCATACGCAACTTTCTGCTTTACCCACTCATTTTATTACTCCCGTTGCCAGTGGCGCAACGCTAGCAGGTTTAGTCACAGGGATAGCCAGTACAACGCAAAGGGCAATGGGTATTGCCGTACTAAAAGGTAAAGGGTATCTAGAACAGCAAGTGCAGCGTTTTTTACCAAAGGCTCAAGAAAACTGGCAAATACAACACAATTATGTACACGGAGGTTATGCAAAAAAATCAGATGCGCTATCTGAATTTATCGCTCAATTTAAACAGCACAGTGCTATTCCCATAGAACCGATTTACAGTGGCAAACTCTTCTTTGCCGTAAATAAATTGATTGTGAACAAGGAATTTAGTTCCACCGATAGACTGGTACTATTACATACCGGTGGAATACAAGGAAGTCGTTAATTGGCTACTTTGACTCTAGTCCAATTTGATACAGCTGATTTTTTTTCAATCCATAATGCGCTGCAACAATCCCCGCCGCTTTTTTTAATGGCAACTCTGTCTGTAACACGTTAAGCAACTGCAACGCTTCTGCTGGTAGCGCATTATCTTGTTTATCCGCAGGAGAAATTAAAATCACAAATTCGCCTTTCTGACGTAATGGATCTGCATTTAACCATTCAATACAGCACGCAGCACTGCCTAATTCATAGTGCTCAAAAGTTTTAGTTAGTTCTTTTACAATAGCGATTTTGCGCTCATCACCTAAGGTTTCTTGTATTACCGCCAAAGTATTTAATATTCGCCTTGGCGCTTCATAAAAAACTTGGGTTTCAAATGCATCTAATAATGCAGTAATCGCCGCTTTTTTTGCTTGTTCTTTGACAGGTAAAAAACCGCGAAAAGAAAAACTATCTGTAGGAAGGCCCGCACCGCTTAAGGCAGTTATTAGCGCACTTGGTCCAGGTAAAGCCGACACCAAAACACCGGCTTCACGACAAGCATTAACAAGGGTATAACCAGGATCGCTGATCAATGGCGTTCCTGCATCACTCACTAACGCAATGTTTTGTCCTTCTTGTAACTTTCCAATTAACATTGATGCTCTGCTAGCTTCGTTGTGTTCATGAACAGATAATAGTGGAGTCGATACCCCTAAATGTTGCATTAATACACCGCTATGACGCGTATCTTCTGCTGCAATTAAATCAACACTTTTAAGTGTATCTACGGCTCTTAGTGTAATGTCTTTGAGATTCCCGATGGGAGTTGGCACAATGTACAGGGTGCCAGTTGCAGCATCTGCTGGTAAACTCATGCATGCTCCATGTTTTGTAACGCTAGCTTAATGATAAGTTTAACACGCTTATCTTAAAGACTTGATTGATTTTATTAAGAACCACGCAGGGAACATCACGTTAATGCGCCACACTTACTTCACCTACTTGTTCGTTTTGTCTGTTGCTGTGACATTCTTGATTTCTGGTTGCAGTAATCAACCTGTCCAAACACAAACGGATACACACCAAGCGAAGCCTAAACGCATCGAAAAAAAGCCAGTCTCTCGCTTGCCTTCAACCGCTCAAATTAAGCAGGTGTTAAATGAAAGGCCATTAGACAGTGAGCAATTATTAGAACTTGTTCATCAATTTGTCGTCGCCGAGGATTACGTCAACGCAAATGCGCTTCTGTATGCATTAGCTCCAATACTACCCTCCAAATACCATGGACAAGCAAAAACACTACTCGCCCTATCTTCTAATCAACAAACTGACATACCCGACACTTGGTTAGATGTAAAGCTAGACTCAAATGAGCTAGACACACGTAGAATTGAAAAATTAATTCAGTCTCTAAGCAACCACGGTAAAATTTGGCAATCACTCTCACTTTCTGCATCATTAAATGATCAAGACTCGGAGGTGCATCATCAGATTTATAATCAGTTATCTCCCTTATCAAACAAATTTTTGGATGTACTTCATAGTAAATACTCCTCTCTGCGCCCTCACATTGCGCTAGTAAAGCTCATTCGCACTTCTGCAGCAGATAGCCAAGGTTTAACAATTGCTACG
>CAYUZL010000317.1:0-4660 GCA_964449725.1 uncultured Alteromonas sp.
AGGTAGATTTACCCGCTCCAGAACGCCCAACTATACCCACCTTCTCGCCTTTTTTTATACTTAGGTTCAATGAGTTAAATACTTCAATACGCTGTTCATTTGGGCCGGGATAACAAAACTGAATTTGCTTAAACTCGATAGCTCCGCCATTGACCATTAAGTCTTTAGTTATAGGCTTATCTTTAACCTCTACTGGAGTAACCAAGGTATTCATTCCGTCTTGCACAGTGCCTAAGCTTTCAAACAATGACGACACTTCCCACATGATCCAATGAGAGATACCGTTTAAACGCAAACACAAGCTTACTGCAATGGCGATATCCCCAGGTGTAATAGTGCCTTGTGTCCAAAATAAAACTGATAGTGCACCAATAGAAAAAATAAGTAATCCGTTAACCAACTCTACAACTGATTCAAGTACAGTAACCAAACGCATTTGCGGGTAAACGGTATGTAGGAACCCTTCCATGCTCTCTTTGGCGTAATCCGCTTCTCTTTGACTATGTGAAAACAATTTTACGGTAGGAATATTCGTGTAACTATCTACTATTCGGCCTGTCATTAATGACCTTGCATTCGCCTGCTCTTGAGACACGGCTTTAATTCTCGGTACCAATATTCTCAATATACTGACATAGACAATTAACCATACCACTAGTACTGTCGCTAAGCGCCAGTCAGCACTAAACAACAATACTAAGATGCTGATAAAATACACACCTACATACACAGCTAAATCGAGAATTTTAGACACCGTTTCTCTGACCGATAACGCAGTTTGCATTACTTTTGTTGCCACCCGTCCCGCAAATTCATTTTGGTAAAACGACAGAGATTGCCCTAACAAATAACGATGAGCTTGCCAGCGTATCGCCATTGGAAAGTTACCCATTAGCGATTGCTGTTTAATCATTGAATGGAAAAACACAGCCGTTGGAATGATTACAAGGGCTACACCTCCCATTGTAATTAATGTCCATTTTTCTTGTGCTAATAACGTGTTTGGGTCTCGCGATGCAAACCAATCCACTAACTTACCTAAAAAGCCATACAAGCCCACTTCCATCATTGCGATTACAGCACTTAAAAAAGAGACTAAAAGAAGCGCGGGCCACATTCCTTGTGAATAATATAAGCAAAACGCCAACAAGCCCTTTGGTGGTTGCTCTGCTTCACGTGATGGAAAGGCTTGTGTAAATCGTTCAAAAAATCCAAACATATAGCGTTAATAAAACCTTTAAACTAAGAAAAAACGGTAAATCCAAAAAGAAACAATGCCGATTTGAGTAAGAAACAACACAAAGCGCCCTTGTATTGCAATATCGGACGTGGAAACCAAATGCACAAGAGATTGCCCAACACGAGCTGCCAATAAAATAAGCGCTAAACCGTCAGTGATAACCATGTTATTTGTGGCTAGAGAGTAAAGTAATGTGCCACCAATAAACACGAAGCTCTCAGAACAATTTGCTTGTGCTCTTGTGAGCCTTTCGCCAAAGCCTTGTACGTCACTGCCATCAGAAGCAAATTTTAACGTCGCCTTTTTCTTAGTTTGCACCAAGGCGGTACGATAAACAGCCATCGCTACCAATAACGTTAGTGTCCAAATAATAAAGCCTAATAGAGCTAAGCCTGTGTGAGTCATAAAACACCTCAATTTTGTTGATTTTCTTCAAGTATATCAGCAAAGTTGTTACAACATATGTTCCATCGCTACCCTTTAAGCCTAATACCGTGGTATTTAAAGGTAAGACTACGAAGAGAATCAAATATGAAAAAAAATATACTAGCATCAAGCATTACCGCAGCTCTATCTTTTATGGTTTTGGCTGGTTGCACACCAACATCGCCAACGCAACTGGAAACAAGCATTAGCTCCCCCAAAACGGTACAATCATCCGGCGTAGTACTTGCCAACATGAATCAGGATATTCACCCGGGTGACGACTTCTTTTCTTATGTGAACGGTACATGGTTTGAAAATTTTGAAATTCCCGCCGATAAATCTCGCTATGGCGCCTTCACAAAATTAAGCGACGACTCTCAAGAAGACGTTCTTGAAATTATTGAAGCTACGGCAGCCGGTGACTTCCCGAAAGGAAGTGATGAGCAAAAGGTAGGTGATTTTTACCAGTCATTTATGGACATCGATCAGCGTAATAGCCTTGGCCTATCGCCAATAGAAGCTCCATTATCTCGTATTGAAAACATAAATAACCACAAAGACTTAGCATCCTATTTAGCCTATGCGAACAAATACAACTTAGGTGGCTTGTTTGCACTGAGCCAATTTGCCGATTTTAAAGATCCCGATTATTACATGATGCTGTTTTGGCAAGGAGGGCTAGGCTTACCTGAAAGAGAGTTTTATTTCAAAGACGACGAAGCTTCAAACCGAATTAGAAATGAGTATGTTGCTCATATAGCCACGATTCTTGCCCTTGCCGGAGACAAAGACGCTACGGTAAAAGCAGAAAAAATCATGGTCCTTGAAACTAAAATAGCCAATATTCATATGAAGAAGGAAGACACCCGAAATTGGGCGGTCAATTACAACAAGGTACCTACTTCCGATCTTAAAAACATCATGCCTAACTTTAATTGGCAAGCCTATTTGACAGAAGCCGATATCGCCGATGTAACCAACATAGTATTACTGCAAACCGATTACCTTAAACAGCTCGATGCTGTAATTACTGATACGCCAATAGAAATGTGGAAAACCTACCTTCGTTGGCATGTGCTTGATCAATCTGCATCTTATCTAACTCAAGAATTTGCTGATGCCAATTTTAACTTCTTTGGCAAAGTAATGAGTGGCGTAGAGCAACAACAACCAATGTGGCGTCGTGGGGTCAACTTGCTCAATAGTTCTGTAGGCGAAATCATAGGTAAAGTGTACGTTAAGCAACATTTTCCTCCTGAGGCTAAAGCCCGTATGGAAGTTATGGTGGACAACTTACTAAAAGCCTACAAAACAAGCATTACAGAATTGGATTGGATGACCGATGAAACCCGTCAACAAGCCTTAGATAAGCTGTCTAAATTCACGGTAAAAATTGGCTATCCAGATACTTGGAGAGATGATGGAAACCTATCCGTTGACAGTAAAAGCCTCATTGGCAATTTACAAAACTTAGCCGAAGTTCGCTACGCCGAAATGTTAGAAAAACAAAAAGGCAAAGTCCGTAAATGGGAATGGGGCATGACTCCTCAAACGGTAAATGCCTATTACAATCCCACAGCGAACGAAATTGTTTTTCCAGCCGCAATATTACAGCCTCCTTTCTTTGATATGGAAGCAGAAGACGCGGTTAATTACGGCGGTATTGGCGCCGTTATAGGCCATGAAATCGGTCATGGCTTTGACGACTCTGGTAGCACGTTTGACGGTGACGGGGCATTGAGAAATTGGTGGACCGATGATGACAGACATGAATTTGAACAGCGCACCAGCCAGTTAGTAAATCAATACAACAGCTTTGAAGCCCTGAATGGCTTGTACGTAAATGGGCAATACACACTAGGTGAAAATATTGGGGATTTAGGCGGTATTAGTATTGCGCTAAAAGCCTACCAGTTGTCTTTAGGAGAAAAAGCCTCTCCTGTACTTGATGGTTTTACTGGAGAACAAAGGGTGTTTATTGGCTTTGGCCAAGTTTGGGCGGCCAAATATCGCGAAGAAGCCGTACGTTCGCAAATCAGTACTGACAGTCACTCACCGCCTCAATTTAGAGCGAATGGCACCCTGCGAAATGTACCTGAGTTCTATGAAGCATTTAATGTGACAGAGGACCACGCGTTATTCTTACCAGAAGAAAAGCGAGTTAAAATTTGGTAAGTAACTAGGGCCTGTTTATCTTGTGGAATAACTCAAATCACTCTGAGTTATTCCACACAAAGGTGTGTTATTAATTAGTGATTATCTAAAAACTCAACAATATGCTCGCTAACTTCATCAGGAGCTTCTTCTTGTAAAAAATGTCCAGCGTCTACTATATGCACATCTGATTCTTTTATATTCAACACTGACATTACATGTTCACTCTGTTCAGGCCAATGCAATATCCCATCATCATTTCCCCAAATTACCGCGACAGGTACACCATCTAATTTATTCAAAACAGGCTCAAAATCGGGCAAATGATTACACGTATTAGTAAAAAATTGATACATGCCTTTGGTTTTCCCTTCTAATAACGGCGTTTGAAAACCAGTAAAGCTCACATCAGTTAAGGTATTACCTTTCAAACCTTCTTTAAAAAGTTGGTTAAGTAACGGTGTAGAGGTGCTTTCTTCTGTGTAAAGCGACATCGCTAATTTTGCCGCAGGACCTTGGCTCATTTTAACAGGAGGGTTGAAACCCTCATTAAAAATGATGGTGTTCAATATCACTAAATTATCAAACTTGTCGGGTGCCATATCAACTAATGCCCATGTCCACACACCACCTGCGTCGTGCATAAAATGAGTCCAAGTATCAATATGCACTCCGTGGATTATTTAGAAATCTGCGGGTCAACATGCACCTATCTCATCCTGCACCCTCTTAAGTCCAAGGCCCTGCGGATCGATATGATCCGCTGACGGGACGTGAACGAGCGACGTCACGTTCGGGGCTGGAATGGGCACCGAAAGACCTTGCAACAGCGGTATCCCT
>CAYUZL010000318.1:0-4485 GCA_964449725.1 uncultured Alteromonas sp.
TTTTGACACTCGGTGCTGTTAGAATTGTGAAGTGCAAGGCGTAAAAGTCATGTAATAGTTATTCTATTGCTGGCTTTTACAACGCAGTAATTCGCAATTCTAGCAGTATTGAGCGCCGTTTCTTAAACAGGATTCAGGTTACTTACACCATGGCTTTTTGGCTTATCCATTCAGCGACTCGCTCAGCAATCATAATCGTCGGCGCATTGGTATTGCCTCCTATGAGCGATGGCATCACAGACGCATCTACGACTCTTAGAGCCTCTATCCCTTTAACATTACACTGATTGTCCACAACCGCCATATTGTCTTCTACAGACCCCATTTTGCACGTGCCAACGGGATGATAAATAGTTTCTGACTTGTGCCTAATAAACTCGGCAATATCACTATCGCTTTGAGCTTCAGTGCCAGGACTTATTTCTTTGCCATGATAATGCGCAAAAGCGGGTGAGCCTAAAATATCACGAGCGATTTTCACGCCATCTATCATCACCTCTAAGTCTTGTTCGTGAGATAAATAATTGGGTTGAATTATCGGGTGGTCAGCAGGGTGATTACTTTGTAAACCAATATAGCCTCGACTTTTAGGGTAAAGACAGCAGACATGAATTCCAAATCCATACCCCGCCACAAACTTTCTTCCGTGATCTTTCAATATTGCAGGTAAAAAATGCAATTGAATATCCGGCTTTTCGCTTCCGTGGCGAGAGCGGACAAAACCACCGGCTTCAGCAATGTTGGAAGAAAATACACCTTCCCTTTTGAACAAATATTTAAACGCCCCTTCAATGTACTTAGGTAGCGCTGTGGGTGAAATAGCGTAACCTTGTTTTATCTTTGTTGTACATTGCACCAAGCTGTCTAAATGGTCTTGCAGGTTTTTGCCTACTCCCGGTAAATTGTGTTGGACGTGTATACCTTTATCCAGTAACTCTTCAGCTGGGCCTATACCTGAAAGCATTAAAATATGAGGGGAGTTAATTGCGCCCCCACTTAAGATAACTTCTTTTTTTGCATGAAGTCTTAGGACTTTACCTTGGAAGCGAGCTTGCACACCTGTGGCTCTTTTAGCTTTAATTAACACTTTTTCAACATGAGTGTTGGTGTGTATATGTAAATTAGACCGATGGCGAACATCAGATAAAAAACCTTTCGCAGTTGAGCATCTCTGACCGCCTCTTTGAGTCACATGATATAGCCCTAAACCCTCTCTGTGCATTCGGTTAAAATCATCAATGACCTTGAGTTCAACCTCTTCTGCGGCATTAACAAAAGCGCTAGAAAGCGGGTCAACGTGGCGAAGTTCGTTTACGCCCAATAACCCCCCTTCACCATGAAACTCATCTTTACCGCCAAAAAAGTCTTCTGAACGTTTAAAATAAGGCAATACGTCATTAAATGACCAGCCTGTAGCCCCGTGTTCAACCCAATCGTCATAATCTTCCGCCTGTCCACGTATATAACACATCGCATTGACCGAACTTGAACCGCCCAAGGTTTTACCGCGGGGCCAAAACAACTCTCTTCCATCAAGGTGCTTCTGCACTTCCGTATTGTAATTCCAGCCAATACTTGTCAGGCGACTAATTAACGACAAGCCAAAAGGAATGTGAATGAATGGGTGTTTATCTGGCTTTCCCGCTTCAATCAGCGCCACCTTAGCTGCTGGGTTTTCACTTAATCTAGATGCTAATACAGCACCGGCCGATCCACCGCCGACAATAATAAAATCATAATCTTGATTGAACTCTTGCATAACGCACCCGAAAAATATAAACCAAAAGGCTGACTTGTGTTGTACCTGTCATTACACCTATACTCGCGGAACTACCCACTCTTTGTCTAGTAAAAATAATACGCCATGAAAAACCTTTCGTTCGCTGATCGTTGCCGCGTAATTGTGGCATGGGTACTGGTTAAATGCGGGCAACTAAAATACGACGATTTCTCAGAACAAGAACTGAACGAACTTATATTGCCGTTTTTACCACAGGAAATTACCGTTGACGTACCTATAGGTAACGCGTCTTTACACTGCAATAATGCCACTGTTTCATTGGCCTTCGACAATCGAATGACTTTACATACAACCAACGCGTTCAGCATTGATTTTATGGGTAACACGCTTTATCGAGTTCATGTTCAGGCGATAATTAGCGCGACACCTAATTACATTAATAACCAGGAAAAACTCACGTTTACAGATGTAAAAATAGACGATCTTCAATGGATTGACGACGAATACACCTTAATAAAAGATACAAGCAACCGACTCAATCAGTACTCACCATTAGCATTTACGGCTTCGCTAGCGTCTCCTCTTACAAGTATACTCAATACGGCTACCGCGGGTTTATCTAACACTGCAATGACTTATCTAAATAGTATTGCTCAAAGCAATAAACAGCGCGTGTTAGACGACCATAAAACGGCAATAGAACAAGCTATTGTTGCTCAACTTAAAAAAAACACTAGGTCTATCACCATGGACCACTCTATTTGGCGAGAATATTTGTTTAGCAAAATCGGTAAAAAAGTCACGGTAGAGCAAAGCAAACTGCGATTTTGGTTATGTTAGCTATAGGGAAAGATTAGTGTACGCAAGAACCGTCACAATAATCCCCTTGCAGAAAATGTATCCATGCTGAGAATATTGACTGAGAGGGGGACTGTTACAGTAACTTTCATGACAAAGTACTGAGTATACTTTCGCAAGGATGCCTTTTAGCCTATTTTTCATTGAGTCCTAGATAACGTAGATGGCGCCGTCATTCCGGTAGTTTTCATGTTTTAGGAATTTAAGCGCCTATAAGTGATCATGTCATCGATAGAATATAAGGGGTTGAATAGCCCATATCCGTGAGTTTGCCCGACAAGCCATGATAAGCTATAAAAGATTAAATATTACTCCTTGAATATGGTCACTATTAAAGAAGAACAATATGCTCAAATTATCTGCAGCAAAGCCTGTTATGGCGCTTCGAATACTCTTTATTGTTCTCTTTGTATTATTTTTAAATATTTCTGTGGCCCGAGCGAGCAACCCAAGTAAGATTGTAGAGGTTTGTAATAAGGGGAATGTCACCCTTCTCTATATAACGTTCGGAACGAAAAGCCACTGGCTAACTGGAAAACAGGCTAAAGTCGCCGGATGGTATTCAATCGCCCCTCGTAAATGTATGAATGTGAATCCTTTTGCGTATGATGGGGTTGCGGTCGGTTTTATCTACAGTGGAGAGACAGGAGATACCTTTAATCCTGTTTATCACTTTACTCGGGCTAATCGGCGCGGTTTCGGAAAAGGCGCACCTGAAATTATTTGTGTTCCGCTGGGTAAGTTTAATGAATCCGGGAATATGCCCAGTCTTCAGCGAGTCTATTCTCCTCCGTGCCGTAGAGACTATCACGCGTTGGATATGTCATTCTTTGTCCAGCCTAATGACCAATTTGTTACTTTGAATGTTAAACCCGATAAATCAACTCGGCGACGTCCTTGGATTTCAAAGTCAACGAATAATGTTTTTGCGCCCCCCTATAGCGATTTATACGCTTTATGCGTGAACGAGAATATTCTGCCCCGCCAAGATGGCTCTGCAGACATTTGGAATACGGGTGTACGCAAACAATGCCAGTGCATAACACAACATATCTCTAATAGAAATTATGCTTTGGATACGGCCCGTATTAAAAATGGACTTCGTTATGGAGAGGATAGTTCTAAAATATTTGAACGTCTTATAGACGATGAGACCCAACGAATGTCTTTATATGGTCGATGTTTTCCTGAAGAGTTGGATACCTTTAGATAACCATTCTGAGGTATAAGAAATATTAACTCTATTTACTATCCAATGTGTCAACTGTATTTAAGGCAAGTTACACGTATGTCAAATGGGTACTTTTCAGAAATCAGTGAAGTAGTTGTCACCAAGGTAGTTAAGTTAACTAGTCTTTAATACTGAAATCCGCAATGAGATATGTGCAAGTCCTTACAAGACTTAAATACTCGAGGCTTTACCAACAATAAGCATCTAGATGATATCGAACTGATTCATATGAATGAACGAGTCTATGTTTCAACAATAGAAACGGGCACAATGTCTTCATGCTCGCCAATATCGTCGATACTTAACGTAGGATCATCAACACTTTTTTCCAGCATATCAAACGCTTCTTCAACGTATCCCGCTAATGGTTGCAATGAATCAATTCTATTATTCCCACAAACAAAGCCTATATTGGCGGTTCCGTTGTAGGTCATTAAGGTTATATTTACACCGCCTCCGGGAGTCATAGTGGATACCGGATACACCGATATTAATTTGCTGTCTTTTAAATAACGGGTGTCTTTTGGACCTGGTACATTAGAAATTAAAATGTTTCCAATAGGAGGAATGTAATTCGATAAGCGGCACCACTCAATTACCAAGGCACAGGACTGAATAACAATAGTATAGGCACTAAACGATCCTGGATTTGCCC
>CAYUZL010000319.1:0-3458 GCA_964449725.1 uncultured Alteromonas sp.
ACTGTCTTTATAAGATAACTTTTTTTGCGCTTTAGGCTTAGTAGCTGAAGTTTTAAGACTACTATCTTTTGTTTCAGTTCCCTGAACTTTATCAGCATTTTTGTTATGCTCGTACCAGTTGAGCATATCGGTATAACCACCGACAAATTCACGCCAAATCCCACCATTTTCGTAAGTTAAACAACTAGATGCGACATTATCGACAAACTCTCTATCGTGACTTACCAATAAAATGGTTCCTTCGTAGCCTATTAGTAATGTCTCAAGCATCTCTAACGTATCTACATCAAGGTCATTGGTCGGCTCATCGAGAATAAGGACATTGCTTGGCTTAAGCATTATTTTGGCAAGTAATAATCGATTTTTTTCACCACCAGATAACGACCTGACTGGCGCATTAACTCTGTCAGGTTCAAACAAATAGTCTTGTAAATAACTAATAACATGGCGAGGATGACCGTTAACCATTAAGTCTCGTTTTCCGTCACCCACTGTATCAATAACTGTTTTGTCTAAATCTAGCTGACTTCTATGCTGATCGAAATAAGCGACTTCGATATTTGCGCCGTGCTTTATTTCACCACTCGTTAGCGGTAAGTCGCCCAGTAAACCTTGAATAAGAGTACTTTTCCCACATCCATTAGGGCCAATTAATGCAATTCGGTCTTTACGCAGCACATTGAGATTGAGTGATTGAGCTATCACCTTTTCTCCGCGATTAATGGCGACATCAATGACGTCAAATACCCGTTTTCCACTGCGTGAACCTGTACTCTGACTTGCCATTACAGAACCTTGAAGTTCTCTGCGTTTTTTCCGCTCTGCTCTCAGTGCTTCTAGTGCCCTAACCCTTCCCTCGTTACGGGTTCTTCTGGCTTTAATGCCTTGGCGGATCCACACCTCTTCTTGTGCAAGCTTCTTATCAAATTCAGCTTGCTGGGTTTCCAATATGGCTTGGTCTTCTGCTTTTTTTACTAAATAGGTTTCATAGTTACCGGGGTAACTTGTTAAAACTCCGCGGTCTAAGTCAATAATTCGCGTACTCATACTGCGAATAAATGCCCTGTCATGGCTAATAAAGACAATGGCACCGGAAAACTGTTTCAAGCTGTCTTCTAACCACTTGATCATAGAAATATCGAGGTGGTTAGTGGGTTCATCTAGCAGCAATAAATCAGGGCTTTGTACCCAAGCTCTAGCTAACGCCGCTTTGCGTCTCCACCCTCCAGATAGCGAAGACAATAATGCATTTCCGTCTAGGCTAAGGGTTGTCAGTGTTTGTGAAATGCGTTGCTCTATTTGCCACCCGTTCACACTATCTAACTTATCTTGAATAACTTGTAAGCCAGCCAAGTTCTTTTCACTTGGATCTTCGGTTACATCGTTTAACTTAGCTTGATAGGCCTTTAGTAACTCACCAGCTTCTTTAAGCCCTTCAGCCACATAATCAAAGATAGAAATGTCATTTCGCTCAGGGGGGTCTTGTTCTAATCTAGCGACGACACAGCTACTGTCTAAAATACGTTGTCCGTCATCGGCCTGAATATCACCCGCAATCAACTTCATTAATGTTGATTTACCACTTCCATTACGGCCAACAAGGCATACTCGCTCGCCTTCATGAATGTTCAAGTTCACGCTATCAAGTAACGGCGGAGTACCGAAAGAAAGATGAATATTTTTTAATTGAATTAAGTTGCTCATTTAATAAGTGCTATTCGATGAATTAATACAAAGGGCAATATCATATTTGCCCGTCTAATTGTTAACGTGTTTTCGCAAAATACGCTGTGAATTTGCTTAATCATCACCAAACAGTTCCCAACATTTGTGTATATTACTGTGTCGTTTAAAGTCTTCGGGTATCGTTTGCTGGCTAATATCGTTTGCCATTAAACCAATTTCATTTAAGGCGTGTACATCCAACTTAAACCCTCGTTTATTATTGGAAAACAAAATAACGCCACCTTTATTTAAACACTGTTTTGCTTGGGTAAGTATTCTTATGTGATCACGCTGTACATCCCAAGTTGCACTCATTCTTTTTGAATTAGAGAACGAAGGAGGATCAATAAATATAAAGTCGTATTTACCATTGTGATCATCTAGCCAGGTTGTACAATCAGCCTTTACAAAACGATGAGGACCTTTTAGGCCGTTTAATTCAAAATTATCTTTTGCCCACTCTATGTAGGTATTCGACATATCTACAGTCGTCACTGAGCGAGCGCCACCTAATGCCGCCGAAACCGATACGCTCCCCGTGTATGCGAACAAATTAAGTACATCTTTGCCTTTAACCTGTGCTTTCACTCGTTGGCGTGTTTCACGGTGATCCAAAAATAACCCTGTATCTAAGTAATCCCATAAATTCACCCACAACATCGCGCCATTTTCATTAATTTGAATGCGTTCGTTGGTTTGAGATAGCTTCTCGTACTGGGAATTGCCTTTTTTCTGCTCTCTGACTTTCAATACAATGTTTCTGCTTGTGGTATTAACAGCGGCGGGTAAATACAACATGACATCTTGCAGCCGTCTTTTGGCTTTATTTTCATCGATAGTCTTAGGCGGTGCATATTCTTGTACCACGTAGTAGTCATCATCTGTATCAACGGCAACATTATATTCTGGTAAATCAGCGTCATAAATACGGTAGCAATTGGTATCTTGTTTTTTAAGCCACGGTTTTAAACGTTTAATATTCTTTTTAATGCGATTTGCAAAAGGGTGGTCTTCTTCTCTGTGTATGTTTTCTAGGTTGCCTTCCGACAGAGAATAATTAACGAGTTTACATTCGAGCTTCCCGTTCATTATATTGTATTCTTTATGAGCTCTGAGTTTTAATGCTCGTAGAAGGTCGCGATTGCTGGTTAGTAAACTTACCTGCCAACTTTGCCAATGATCTTTTAATTGTGAGCCCCATTGCTGAAACACAGGTAAGAGTTCTGATACATCACTTAGTCTCTCTCCATAAGGCGGGTTTGAAACTAAATAGCCTGCCTCGCCTTTTGGCGCGGAGAGTTTGATAACGTTTGCGACATCAAACTTGATATAATCATATACGCCAGCTGCATCTGCGTTTTTCTTAGCGACAAACACAAGATCGCGATCGAGGTCAGATGCATAAATAGGTTGTTTAGGTTCAGTTTGTTGTTCTTCAGCAGCTTCGATTAAGGTTAGCCATTTAGTGTCATCGTGTCTGTGCCATAAATCAAACCCCCACTGTTTACGCTTTAAACCCGGCGCAATATTCGCAGCTAAAAGCGCGGCTTCAATGGCTAAAGTACCCGAGCCACACATAGGGTCGATAAAGGGCTTATCGGCTTTTTCCGCCCAACCACTGCGACGTAACATAGCTGCCGCCACATGTTCTTTAAGAGGCGCATCACCTTGGTCTTTACGGTAATGACGTTGGTGTAAGCTCTTGCCCGATAAATCAATACCAATACTAATAT
>CAYUZL010000320.1:0-2513 GCA_964449725.1 uncultured Alteromonas sp.
CTAACTGGTTTCTCCCCATTAAAATATTAAAACTTCCCCTTTTTATGAATTTATTAATATTTTTTTTTTCGCTTAGTTACTTTTAGTACAGTTTTTTTTATTTTACTAAGTTTTTAGTGCGTTTATTTGGCCTACGTATTACAATTGTGACTGTATATCATTACGTATTTCCCAATTTGCTTTATTTCATAAGCTTACTTTATTTTTAGTGAAGGTCTATTATATTTCATGACAGAAATAACCACACATCACGCTTCTCGTCGCCGTTTGTTAATTGCACTTGCAATTACCTGCTCATTTATGGTGATTCAATTAGTGGGTGCGTATTACGCAAACTCACTTGCAGTACTTGCTGATGCAGGGCATTTGTTTGTTCATAATAGCTCTTTGTTCATTGCTCTCATTGCGTCTAGCTTTGCTATTCATTTAGCTAAAACCTATAACGATGGCCATCAAAAAGCAGAGCTAATAGGGGGGTTGATCAACGGCGTTTTATACCTAGCCATTAGTTCACTTATTTTATATGAGGGCACTGAGCGCTTTATGCATCATAAAGGGGGACATGAGCTGGTTATTAATAGTTACTTAATGTCGGTAATTGCTGCTATTGGTTTTTTATTTCATGGCGCTGCGGCATGGGTGCTTTATAAAGGCCGTAAGGCGAGCATTAATGTGTATGCCGTGTTTTTACACTCGTTTTTTGATTTAATATCAACGGTTTCTACTTTTGCTGCTGGTGTACTTATATACTTAACAGGCTGGAATGTAATTGATATTTTATCGAGCATGTTAATTGCGTCTTTTGTCTTGTTTACCGGTATTAAGGTCATTGTTAGCTGTATCAAAGGGCTGCGTTCAAATAAAGCTAAGTTACCTAAAGTGGCCGATATTGAAACAGAAATAGCCACCATGGAACATGTTGAAAATGTGCACAATGTGACTGTTGTTCGTAAAAATAAAAAGGTGATAGTGGGGGCTCATGTGGTGTTAAAGCAACATTGCACTATAGAAAAGCATGATGAAGAGTGCCGCTTAAAGGTAATTAAACTGCTTGCAGATAAATTTAATGTGCGCAACAGCGTATTACAAATAGAAAGCTACGAATGCAAGCACATACACTAATGCGTTAAACCTAAAAGCGACTTAACTAAGTCGCTTTTAGTTTCATATCAAATCAATAATTTTTTCGAAGCACTCCGGGCTCATTAAATCGTTAGCACTCATAGGACGAGCGAAGTAGTATCCCTGTAGCTTATGACAACCTATATTTTTTAAAAACTCTAGCTGCTCCCGTGTCTCTACCCCTTCTGCAATACAATATAACTCTAAGTTTTCAGCGAGTGAGTAAATCGTTTTAATAATAGATTCATCCCCTTTATCAATACCAATACTATTAACAAAGCTTTGATCTATTTTTATCACATTAATTGGAAATTGACTCAAATAAGTTAACGATGAATAGCCAGTGCCAAAATCATCAAGAAACAGTTTGAACCCAGCAGCCTGTAAGCTTTTTAGTTGCTTAGCCGCTTTGTATTTATCTTCTAATAGCGTGTTTTCTGTAATCGCTAGACGAAGTTGTTGTGGTTTTATCTGTGCTTTTTCTAGTATGGAGCTGAGCTGCTGCGTTATGTTGGCCTTTAAAATATGTTTTGGAGACAAGTTTAACGATATGTAAAACAACGGGTTAATGTTCAAAAGTGGATCAAGCTCAGTAATTGCACGCTGTAATGCTTGCTCAGTTAACATATCAATTATGCCAGTCTCTTCAGCAATAGGGATAAATAAAGCGGGAGAAACCGGTTTGCCTTGGTTTTCCCAGCGCATGAGTAATTCAACCCCACTTATTGTTTTATCTAGTGTATTAACAATAGGTTGATAGTGATTAAAAAACAGATTATCCCTAGCAGCATCTTTTAAGTCGTTTTCAAGAATAAGCTTTTGTTTAATTTGCTCATTCATTTTTTCATTAAAAAACTGAAATCCATTTCTGCCTGCTTGTTTAGCATGCATCATGGCAATATCTGCGTTACGTATGAGGGCATCGGTCGATGTTGCATCGTATGGGTACAATGCAATACCAATACTGGCTGATATATTAATAGCGAAGTCTTCAATAATAACCTTGTTAGCCAGCTCTTTGCTCATTTCATTGAGGGTGTGTTGTAAAGAGGCCATTGAGGTAACGTTTTCAACTAACACTAAAAATTCATCACCACTTTGGCGGCCAAATGTAGCGTCATCACCTAAGTATTGGCTCACTCGCTCGGTAATATTGCACAGTAGTTTGTCACCCACTGCATGGCCAAAGGAGTCATTGACGGGTTTAAATTTATCTAAATCTATAAATATAACAGCGCATTGCGAATCGTCTTTAGCGGCGCTTGTAATGGCATTTTCGATTTTTTGATTCATTAAACTACGATTAGGTAAGCCCGTTAACGCATCGTAATTAGCAAGGTAGCGTAACTCATTTTCAGCGCGTTTCTGCTCTGTTAAATCGGTAATAACAA
>CAYUZL010000321.1:0-3058 GCA_964449725.1 uncultured Alteromonas sp.
GTATGGCGAATACGGGTTTCCGTTTCTTTTCGCCGTTCTTTATATTTAGAGACGCCAGCCGCTTCTTCTATAAAGACTCTAAGCTCTTGAGGCTTAGATTCAATTAATCTAGAAATCATACCCTGTTCGATGATGGCATAACTTCTTGGTCCCAATCCTGTTCCTAAAAACAAGTCGGTGACATCTCTGCGACGGCATTTAGTGGAATTTAAAAAGTAATTGGATTGGCCGTCTCGAGTAACTAGGCGCTTTACTGATAATTCAGTGTATTTTGCATACTCTCCGGTTAAACGTTCCCCTGCATTTTCAAAAATGAGTTCTACACTGCACTGCCCTAAGGGCTTTCTATTTGTAGACCCGTTGAAGATGACATCGGTCATAGCATCGCCACGCAGATTTTTCGCGCTGCTTTCTCCTAATACCCAACGCACTGCGTCAATGACATTAGACTTTCCACACCCGTTCGGCCCCACGACAGCAGTCATGCTGTTGGGGAAAGGAATGATAGTGGGCTCAACAAACGATTTGAAACCGGCAAGCTTGATTCGCTTTAAACGCATAGACGCCAATCTTTATTATTATGGGCTGAATGTAACAAAGTTAATCACTAGTAACAATTATCAATTTGGTTCAAACAAAACATCTGTGTAGAATTGCACGATAAATGGCAATATGTATTGGGTAACGCAATGAATCACAGTGGTTTTCATTATTTTTTTCTTGGCTTTTCTTTAATTAGAACAAAAGGCTTAAAACGCTTTGTTTTAATTCCTCTTGTCATTAATTTAATTTTATTTGGTACTGCATTTTCTTGGTTATTTAGCCATTTAGGGGAAAGTATCAAGTGGATCCTTGGCTTCATTCCAGACTATTTGTCATGGCTTAAAGATGCCTTGGCTTATATCATATGGCCTCTAGCAGTAATCACCGCCTTATTCACCTTCGCATTTTTATTTAGCACCATTGCCAATATTATTGCAGCCCCCTTTAACGGCTTTTTGTCTGAGAAAGTGGAGCGGCACCTAACCGGACAGAGCATTAATGATGATGGATGGTTAGATTTAATAAAAGACACACCAAGGTTGTTAGCTCGGGAGTGGCGAAAAATTGTCTATTACGTACCGCGAGTTCTGATATGTTTACTCGCATTGTTCATTATTCCCGTATTTGGACAAGTAATATGGTTTTTATTTGGCGCTTGGATGATGGCGGTACAGTATTGTGATTACCCCTTTGATAACCATAAGATTGATTTTAAGCCTATGCGTCAACTGCTAAAAGAAGACAGACTAACAAACGTATCATTTGGCATGTGCGTCAGCGTGACATCCTTCATTCCAATTGTGAATTTGGTGGTTATGCCTGTTGCCGTTTGTGGTGCTACAGCCTTGTTTGTAGATAAATACCGTAACACTGGTCGCATTCCACGCTGACTTTTAATAACGTCGCGCCACAACGACAAATACAGCTCAGGAATATAATTACTGTCGTGATATTCCATAAAGGTGATATCTGAGCTTGGCTTAAGGGCTTGAACAGAAGAGTTATTACAGGTTGAAGCCGTATATAAACCAGAAAAATACGGCGACTCTTGCCATATCTTCATTTGTTCAAGTGGTTGAATATTTAATATGAACTCATTGTCATTGATGAATAACAGATTAGTTGCATTAATATTACCGCAATAAGCCTTTGCGGCAATCTCGTTAAGTGCATACTCATCAACAAAGCCCGCAAAATGCGCGAGTTCATGTACAAAAACACTGTAGCTATCTAGAGCATCAAGGTACATAACGCCGTTTTGTACGTTTGCTTTACCTTTTTTCCCAACCACTACAATATGAGACGCTGAGGTTTGCTTTATCCACTGTGAAACCTGGGTTAAGTTACAACCAAGCCTATGAGTATTATTATAATTATCAGAACAATTGAGATGCTCCTCTAACCAAATTGGTTTAGAAAGACAAATTCCTAAATCGGCTAATCGAGCGTCGTGGTTAAAACTATCGACAATGGCTTTGCCTTTAACCATAGCATCTAAGCTATCACCAATAACTAAAATAGTTTGTAGACACCCTTCGTCAAAATCGATGTTGGGAAACTGTGTAGGTGGCGCGTAGTTATCGATAATATCTAGGTGTTTTTGAGCGGCTTCATTCCCTTGTGTAGAAGCACGACTAAATAATTGCTTACTGCGCTCTCTTTCGCTCTCATTCCATAGCAACTTTGCAAGAGAGACTTGACTGGTGACATCACTTTTCGACGTAAGCTCTAACCATGGCTTGGCCAATACTGTTTGTTGATTTAATAAATACCAATCTGCTAGTGCAATTTGCGCGACCAACATACCTTGATCAGCAGATTTTATAAGCCATTTTTCTTTTTCTGACGGAGCATTTAAGGTCAATGCGTACCTGAATTGAGCAACATCAAGCCCTTGCTTAGCCGCGGCTTTTAACCATCGGTTTTCTGACTGTTCGCTAGTGCTATTCAAGTAGCGCTGCCATGCAGTTTCGCCACTATCCATAGACATCAGTTTATCTAACCAATAGGGTACTTTCGAATCTAAGGCTAACGTTCGCAGTGTGTTTTCGGCATTAGGAACACCTAATCGAACTCCTTGCCAATAATACTCTAGAGGCAAGCTCTTGACCGAGTGTTCAATTTGAAACTGAATTAATGACTTGTAGCTAGATTGGCTACTTGATACCAAGCAACATAGAGCGACAACCAACAGCAGCTTTAAAATAAGCTTCATGGATTAGCGACAATAGACTCTCTAATTTTAGCCATTTCTAGGCGAGCGTACCTATGTTCAACATACTCATAAACATTAGTACTTAACGACAATTTAAAATAATTTAAAGCAACGCCGTTGTTACCTAAAAAGGCATGGTATTTACCCAAATAAAAATAGGCTTCGCATAAACGCTGAGTTAGCTCCGTAGATGACTTTACACCTTGAACTAAGGTGTGAAATATATCTATTTCAGCTCGCAGCCCTAAATACAAATAAATAATAGACACAGCCCAATGTTCTGTGTTTATCTCTTGTTTA
>CAYUZL010000322.1:0-4428 GCA_964449725.1 uncultured Alteromonas sp.
CGTCGTCAGTTTCCATAACCACATCTAATAAGACAACGGCAATATCGTCATGAGTTTTAAATTGGCGGATCGCCTCCTCACCACTGTATGCACTAATAAAGGTTAAGCCAACGTTATTTAACTTAAAATCCCGCAATGCAAGCCTTGTAACAGTATGTACTTCTGGTTCATCGTCCACGACAAGTATTTTCCATGTGCCATTTGGCTCTGCAACTATGTCACCATCGTCTTCTTCTGCGAAGAATAAATCATCGTTCATTATACATACTCATAATAGGATGCGGCTAATTAGCACATCTCGCAATTGTTAAGCGCTGGTGAAGATTTAAGTCTTCTATGGCTTGAATGTCAACAAACCCAGCATTTTTCATACAGTTAGCGACAGCCTGATGCTGTGAAAATCCATGTTCGAACATCAGCCAGCCTTTCGGAGATAAAAACTCACCGGCTCTACTGATTATTTCTCGGATATCTTCTAAGCCATCAATACCTGAAGTTAAGGCGCTTTTGGGTTCAAACCTTACGTCGCCTTCCTGTAAATACGGACTGTCTTGTTCTACGTAAGGTGGATTCGAAACAATGACATCGAAGTTATGCCCGATTAATTCGTCAAACCAGTTGCTTTGTAAAAAGCGAACATTATCAATACTAAGCGATTGCGCATTCTTTTTAGCTAAGGCCACGGCATTACGAATACGGTCAATGCCAATGACATTACAATTGGGTCGCTCTGACGCAATAGCCAAAGCAACCGCGCCTGTTCCCGTGCCCAAGTCACAGATGTTCAGTTTTTTTTCATCGCTTATTTTTTCAAGTGCAACTTCCACCAGTAATTCTGTTTCTGGTCTGGGTATCAGTGTATCTGGAGAGGTAAATAGAGAAAACGACCAAAAAGGTTTCTTACCTAATATATAAGCGACAGGTTCACCTTTAACTCGCCGTTCAATCATAATGCGAAAACCTGTTATTTCATCAGCAGACAAGACTTTGTCAGGCCAAGTGTATAAATAGCTTCTAGATTGACTCAAACACCCACATAATAAATAGTCTGCATCAGCGGGCTCATCTAAACTAGACTTTGCCCACTGCAATAACTCGCCAAGGGTCATATTAACTTATTCATCTGAAAGCGAGGCAAGTAAGTCGGCTTGATGTTCTTGACGAATAGGCTCAAGTAACTGCCCTAAATCCCCTTCTACGACTTCGTCCAAACGATACAAAGTTAAATTGATCCTATGATCGGTAACTCGGCCTTGAGGAAAGTTGTAAGTACGAATGCGTTCTGAACGATCACCACTCCCCACTAAATTACGGCGAGTTGATGCCTCTTCTTCTGCACGTTTATCTGCTTCGATTTGATTTAGACGCGCTTGCAGAACCGACATCGCTTTTGCTCTGTTTTTATGCTGTGAACGCTCATCTTGGCATTCAACCACAACACCAGACGGTATATGAGTGATACGAATTGCTGAATCTGTTTTGTTAACGTGTTGTCCTCCAGCACCCGAAGCTCGGAAAGTATCAATACGTAAATCCCCAGTGTTAATATCAATAGCTTGAGATTCAGGAATTTCTGGCAGTACCGCAACGGTACATGCAGAGGTATGAATACGTCCTTGGGATTCAGTTTCAGGTACGCGCTGAACACGATGACCACCAGATTCAAATTTCATTACGCCGTATGCACCATCACCGCTCACATTTGCAATAACTTCTTTAAAGCCACCATGTTCACCTTCGTTCGCGCTTACCATTTCTACACGCCAACCTTGGCTTTCCGCATAACGGCTGTACATACGGAAAAGATCCCCTGCGAAAATACCGGCTTCATCACCGCCAGCGCCTGCGCGAATTTCTAGGAAACAACTGTTGTCATCGTTAGGGTCTTTAGGTAAAAGAAGAACTTGTAAATCGGTTTCCAATACTTCAATGGCTTTTTTGGCATCTTTAATTTCTTCTTGAGCCATTTCTTTCATTTCAGCATCGTCCTCATCAAGCATGGCTTTTGCTGATTCTAAATTTTCTTGAGTTTGTTGATATTCATTAAATGTTTTTACAACGTCTTCAAGCTGGGCGTACTCTTTAGATAAGCCTCTGAATTTATTTTGGTCGCCAATAACCTCTGGATCACCCAGTAATGCTTGTACTTCGTCGAAGCGTTCAACTAGATGTTCTAATTTAGATATAACTGATGCTTTCATCTAAGATATTCTTTCCATTTATTTCTCTGAATCCAAGGTATCGCTATTGGCGTCAGGTAAGGTTAAGTTAAAGTGGTCTGCAAGCTTTTCGCTTACATTCGTATTTTGATGAAGGCTAGCGTCAGACAGTAATTTTGTCGGCGCATGCATAAGGGCGTTGCTAAGCTTATAGCCTAGTTCCTTAATCACCTCATCCGCGCTTTTACCATCATCAAGCTGTAGCAGCGCCCGTTCCACTAATTCATTTTTTTGTTCAGCTACCGATGTACGGTAATTTTTTACCAGTTGTCCATGCTGTTGAGATACTTTCCACTCTCGGTACGCAACCAGCTGTTCTTCAATCATGACACACGCGGCTTCAGCAGCTTCTTCTCTGCTCGCCAAATTCGCTTCTACAATAAGCTGAAGGTCGTCAACAGTGTATAAATAGGCATCGTCAATGTCGTTTACTTGAGATTCAATATCTCTAGGTACGGCTAAATCTACCAAAAACATAGGCTGATTCTTACGCCGTTTAAGCGCATCACCTACCATGCCTTTCCCCACCAAAGGCAGCTGGCTTGCCGTCGAACTAATAACAATATCATAATCCGATATATGTTCAGGTAACTGCGTCAGTGTTAACGCTTCGCCATTGAGTTTATTGGCCAAGGCACGGGCTTTATCTCTTGTTCGATTCGCCACTGACATAGACAAAACACCGGCTTCTTTTAAATGCTCGGCAACCAACTCAATAGTTTCTCCGGCGCCAATCAGCAATACCGAACGTTTCTCTAATTTCGAAAATATTTGCTTGGCTAACTGCACTGCGGCAAAGGCGACAGAGACTGCGTTTGCACCTATTTCCGTTTCAGATCTAACTCTTTTGGCCACGGCGAAAACATGCTGAAACACCCTTTCAAACCCTTTGTGCAAGGTTTGATTCTGCTTCGCCAATTGATAAGCCTGTTTTACTTGCCCTAGTATTTGCGGTTCACCCAATACTAAAGAATCAAGGCCACTCGCTACCTTCATCATGTGTCTTAAAGCATCATCATCGTGCAACTGATAAATATGTTCAGCCACAAATTTCATACTCACACAATGAAATTCACTTAACCAATGCAGCACAAAATCAACGCTTGGCGGAGTAGCGACAACATAGATTTCAGTACGATTGCAGGTAGACACTATCATGCATTCATCAATACCATTAATTCGATGTAAAGACTCCAGTGCATCCAACATAGAGTCGGGTGTAAACGCAACTTGTTCGCGCAAATCTACTGGCGCAGTTTTGTGGTTTATACCTAAAGCAAATAGTGTCATTAAATCAAGTCGTTGATATTTAGGAGCGGCATTGTACGAAAAACCTAAAATGATTGAAAGTTAAGCCTAAACTATGGTCACATATCTATTCTTTATATTATAGACTGTTCACACACTATGTTTTCGTTAAAACGCACATTAAGCTTTTCAATTGTTTGTTTATTGCTCATTAGCTGTGCTTCTCCTCCACCGCCACTCAATTTGCCTCCAGATTGGGAAATTCAAAAACAACAATTGGAAGAATACCAACAATGGGTAATCAAAGGGAGAATCGCCTATAAAACTGAAGACGAAGCATTTAGTGCAACCCTGTCATGGTCTGAAAGTTCGGAAAAAACAGCTCTCAAGCTATATAACCCGTTAGGTATAACAGTAGCGAATATTGAAATAACACCGACTAAATCAACCTTCAAAGCCGACGGCGAAATTTATCAACACAAAAACGCAAACCTGTTATTTAGACAAACCACAGGTTGGAATATTCCAGTGAATCAGCTGAGATTATGGATAAAAGGCTTACCCAGCGACCAAGATAAATTGTTGTTTAATTCAGACGGCACATTGAAAACGTTATTTCCAAGCTGCGAAAACTGTGAAAATTGGCGAGTAGATTATGTATCATTTAGCAAAGTAAATTCTCTTGTGCTACCTCGAGAACTGACAGTAACCGACACCAGCCGAACAAACGCATTTATAAAATTAAGGATTTCTTCATGGCGCTAACATGGTGGCCAAGCCCTGCCAAACTCAACTTATTTTTGCATATCAATCAGCAAAGAGAAGATGGTTATCATTGCTTGCAAACCGTTTTTCAAATGCTTGATAGAGGTGACGAAATTGCATTTGAACCGTCCGAACGGTTACATATGGCAACACCAATGTCAGATGTCAGTGATGAGGATAATTTGATATTAAAGGC
>CAYUZL010000323.1:0-5813 GCA_964449725.1 uncultured Alteromonas sp.
TATCTATACCGGTTACATTGGCGCCAGCGTTTGCTAAGCCTTCGGCAACGAGACCACCGCCACAACCTACATCGAGTATTGATATGCCATTGACTCCGTTTACGTATTCTTGAATAAAAGATAAGCGTAACGGATTAATTAAATGTAGGGGTTTGAATTCACCTTCTTCATCCCACCATCTGGATGCGATTTCAGAAAATTTGTCTATTTCTTGTTGATCTACGTTGGACACAAAACATCCTTCAATAATCACCTGATCAGGCATTGAATATTACAGTGTATTAAAGGCTACATAAAATAGTTAACAGATGGTAGACTAAACAGCTAAATAAAAAGATTTTATAACGTCTTTTTAGGTATTAAGATGACAAACGTTTAAAAATCAGTAAACGCAGAAAAAAATAACAAATAGGGACACCGCAGTATATGTCAGACAACGCGAAAGAAATCCTGCCGATAAACATTGAAGAAGAACTTAAAAATTCCTATCTCGATTATGCCATGAGTGTAATTGTTGGCAGAGCGTTACCCGATGTCAGAGATGGATTGAAACCCGTTCACCGTCGCGTACTCTACGCTATGAATGAATTGAAAAATGACTTCAATAAGCCTTATAAGAAATCGGCTCGTGTTGTTGGCGACGTCATTGGTAAATATCACCCTCATGGTGACTCAGCGGTTTATGACACCATAGTTCGTATGGCGCAGCCTTTCTCATTGCGCTACATGTTGGTTGATGGTCAAGGTAACTTTGGTTCAGTTGATGGCGATTCTGCGGCTGCAATGCGTTATACCGAAGTTAGAATGTCAAAAATTGCCCACGAATTATTGACCGATTTAGATAAAGAAACTGTGGATTTCGTTGAAAACTACGACGGCAACGAACATATTCCAGAAGTTTTACCCACTAAAGTTCCCAACCTGTTGATTAACGGGTCATCGGGAATTGCGGTTGGTATGGCAACCAATATACCTCCTCACAACTTAACTGAAGTGATTAACGGTTGTATTGCGTTAATCGACGAGCCTAGCTTAGGCGTAGAAGAGTTGATGACATACATTCCTGGCCCAGATTTCCCAACAGCGGCGCTTATTAGTGGACGTAAAGGCATTGATGATGCTTATCGCACCGGTCGAGGAAAAATATACTTACGCGCTCGTGCAGAAGTAGAAACCGAAGATAATGGTAAAGAAACTATTATCGTTCACGAGTTACCGTATCAAGTAAACAAAGCGCGCCTAATTGAAAAAATGGCGGAGCTGGTAAAAGACAAAAAAATTGAAGGTATTTCAGCGCTACGAGATGAGTCTGATAAAGACGGTATGCGCATTGTTATTGAAGTTAAACGTAACGAGTCTGGTGAAGTATTACTGAACCAACTTTATGCCAATACTCAACTTCAAACTGTTTTCGGTATTAACATGGTTGCGCTGGACAATGGCCAACCTAAAGTATTTAACCTAAAACAAACATTAGAAGCCTTTATTCTTCACCGCCGTGAGGTGGTAACTCGTCGTACTGTATTTGAATTAAGTAAAGCTAGAGAGCGCGCCCACGTATTAGAAGGCCTTGCTATAGCGCTAGTTAATATCGACCCAATTATCGAGCTTATTAAAGCGTCACAAAGCCCAGCTGAAGCGAAGAAATCTCTTGTGGCTCAAGGCTGGGATTTAGGCGATGTTGCGGAAATGCTTGCCCGTGCAGGTAATGATGCGGCTCGTCCAGATTGGTTAGAGCCTGAGTTTGGTATTCGCGACTCTCAGTATTTCCTTACTGAACAGCAAGCTCAAGCCATTCTTGATCTAAGGCTGCATAAATTAACTGGTCTAGAGCACGAAAAAATTCTTGAAGAATACAAAGCGTTACTAGAAGAAATTGCTGAATTACTGCATATCTTAGGTTCTTCTGTTCGTCTAATGGAAGTGATCCGCGAAGAGTTAGAAAAAGTGCAAGCTGAGTTTGGTGATGAACGCCGTACTGAAATCACCGCAGCAAGTCACGATATTGATATTGAAGATCTTATCGAGCGAGAAGACGTAGTAGTGACCTTGTCTCGCGAAGGTTATGTTAAGTACCAGAAGCTATCTGATTACGAAGCGCAGCGGCGAGGTGGTAAGGGTAAATCTGCCACGCGGATGAAAGACGAAGACTTTATTGAACGCTTGTTGGTAGCGAATACCCATGACCACATTCTTTGTTTCTCAACACGAGGCCGTTTGTACTGGCTAAAAGTATATCAATTACCTCTTGCTAGTCGAAATGCCCGTGGTCGTCCTGTGGTCAATATTCTTCCATTGGAAGAAGACGAAAGAATTACAGCGATACTGCCTATTCAAGAGTTTGAAGAAAGTAAGTTCGTTATTATGGCAACGGCCAACGGTACTGTTAAAAAGACCAGCTTAACGTCTTATAGCCGCCCTCGTTCAAACGGTATCATTGCGGTTAACTTGAACGAAGGCGATGAGCTTATTGGTGTCGCTATTACCGAAGGTAACGACGATATCATGTTGTTCTCTGATGAAGGTAAAGTAGTGCGTTTCAACGAAATGCAGCGCGATTCTGAAACGGGTGCAGTGAAAACTGACCCTGAAACTGGCGAACCGTTACAAGCGTTAAGAGCCATGGGAAGAACAGCAACGGGTGTTAGAGGTATTAAACTTCAAGAAGGCCAGCGCGTTGTGTCGTTAATTGTACCTAAAGGTGAAGGTGAAATATTAACTACCACTGAAAATGGTTACGGAAAACGTACTCCGCTTGACGATTACCCAGCGAAAAGCCGTGCAACACAAGGTGTTGTATCAATTAAAGTTTCAGAGCGAAATGGTAAAGTTGTTGGTGCGGTTCAAGTTGAAGAAAACGACGAAATCATGCTGATAAGCGACCAAGGTACTCTTGTTAGAACCCGTGTATCTGAAGTGTCTGTTGTCGGTAGAAACACCCAAGGTGTTCGATTAATTCGCACCGCAGATGATGAAAAATTAGTGGCATTACAACGCATTGAAGAAATCGTTGGTGCAGAAGATGTAGAATCTGACGAAGACGTTGAAAAAGTAGAAGGTGCAGAGAGCGTAAATGTACCCGAAAACGATTCAAATGATGATTCAAACGTGGAAAACGAGCAATAAATAATGAGTACATTTAACTTCAGCGCTGGGCCAGCAAAATTGCCTGACGCTGTTATGGCAAAAGCACAAAGTGAGTTCACTGACTGGCAAGGACAGCACAGTTCAGTGATGGAAATAAGCCACCGCAGTAGTGCGTTTATGGCAGTCGCTGAAGCGGCAGAACAAAACCTTCGTTCGTTATTAGCTATGCCTAATAATTACAAAGTACTTTTTGTTCAAGGCGGCGGACGAGGGCAGTTTGCTGGCGTTCCTCTTAACTTTTCTGAACAGGGACAACGGGCTTTGCATTTAGTCTCGGGGTCTTGGTCAAAAGGTGCTGTGGCTGAATCTGCAAAATACAATGATGCTCAAATTATTGCCAGCGCAGAAAAAGTCGATGGGTTAAGTGTATTTAACCCCGTTAGTTATGAAGCTGATGCTAACGATGCCTATTGTCATTTTTGCCCAAATGAAACTGTAGATGGCGTTGCATTTGACTGGTTGCCGGACGTTGGTAGTGTGCCTTTAGTGGCAGATATGTCATCAACTATTTTGTCTCAGCCTTTAGATGTCTCTAAATTCGGTGTTATTTATGCCGGAGCACAAAAAAATATAGGCCCATCTGGGTTATCGGTTGTGATAGTAAGGGAAGACTTGTTGGGTAAAGCACAAAGCATTACACCTTCGTTTCTTGACTATACGTTACAAGCTAAGCACGATTCTATGTATAACACACCACCGACCTATTCCTGGTATTTGGCTGGGTTAGTCTTTGAATGGCTAAAAGACCAAGGTGGTCTTGAACATATAGCGAAAGTGAACAAAGCGAAAAGCGAACTGCTTTACAATGCCATAGATAGCTCAGATTTTTACGCAAACCCTGTTGCTGTAGCGAACCGTTCTAAAATGAACGTACCCTTCACCTTGGCTGATTCTGAATTAGACAGTGTGTTTTTATCTGAAGCCTTAGACAGTGGGTTACAAGCGCTTAAAGGCCATCGTATGGTGGGAGGTATGCGCGCAAGTATTTATAACGCAATGCCCATTGAAGGCGTTCAGGCGTTAGTTGCATTTATGCAAGAATTTGAAAGGAAATATGGATGAGTGAGCAGTTAACTCTCAATCCAATCTCGAAAGTGAGTGGTGAAGTAACCGTACCCGGTTCTAAAAGTTTATCTAATCGCGCCTTGTTACTCGCAGCGTTAGCTGAAGGTGAAACGCGGTTAACTAATTTGCTCGACAGCGATGACATTCGTCATATGCTTACTGCACTTAAAACACTGGGAGTGAATTACACCCTTAGTGAAGATAAAACCGAGT
Organism: uncultured Alteromonas sp.; assembly: GCA_964449725.1. Lineage (GTDB taxonomy): Bacteria > Pseudomonadota > Gammaproteobacteria > Enterobacterales > Alteromonadaceae > Alteromonas_F. The sequence continues at coordinate 4,426 of CAYUZL010000323.1, forward strand.
GTGTTATCACTGGACAAGGTGGTAAGTTCAAAACAGATTCTTACGAAACACTTTATTTAGGTAATGCTGGAACAGCAATGCGACCCTTATGTGCGGCTCTTGCGCTGTCTGATGTGTCCGTTGAATTAACCGGTGAGCCCAGAATGGAAGAGCGACCTATTGGTGATTTAGCCGATGCATTAAATGATGTAGGCGCAGAAATTACCTATTTGAAAAACAGTGGGTTTCCACCACTTCGCATTGAAGGTAAAACCTTACAAGGTACTGAGCTTTCGGTTGATGGCAGTGTGTCTAGCCAATTCCTTACTGCATTGTTAATGTCTGCGCCCTTATTTGATGGCGACGTGACCATTAAAATTAAAGGCGAGTTGGTGTCTAAACCTTACATCGACATTACCTTGAACGTTATGGCGCGTTTTGGTGTTGCTGTGGACAATAACGATTATCAGTCTTTTGTTGTTAAAAATGGACAAAAATATACGTCACCTGGCGTCTATATGGTTGAAGGTGATGCATCTTCAGCGTCTTATTTTTTAGCAGCAGCAGCGATAAAAGGCGGAACCGTTAAAGTACACGGTTGTGGGTCAAACAGTGTACAAGGCGATATACATTTTGCTGATGCGCTTGAGAATATGGGCGCTAAAGTCACTTGGTATCCTGATGCCATTGAAGTGACAGGGGCACCTTTAAAAGCCATAGATCAAGATTTCAATGCCATTCCTGATGCCGCAATGACTATCGCAATTGCTGCTTTATATGCAGAAGGTACAACTCATATACGCAATGTTTATAATTGGCGGGTAAAAGAAACCGATCGGTTAGCAGCAATGGCCACTGAATTAAGAAAAGTAGGTGCAGAGGTGATAGAGGGAGAAGATTATTTGTCTGTGACTCCACCGTCTGAGTTACGTCATGCTGAAATAGACACTTATAACGATCACAGGATCGCAATGTGCTTTTCTTTAGTTGCATTAAGCGGCGCAGCAGTCACAATCAATGAGCCTGGATGTACTGCAAAAACATTCCCCGATTACTTTGAGCGCTTTTCGACGCTTTATTCAAATTAACAATTAATATACATTGCTAACATTTTCGATGCGCGTATAATTACGCGCGTTTTTTATGCAATAAACAGTAGTATGCGGAGATTTCATGCAACCAATGCCTGTCGTTACGGTAGACGGCCCAAGCGGAGCTGGGAAAGGTACATTAAGTGCACTTATAGCCGATGAGCTAAAATGGCATTTCCTCGATAGTGGCGCAATTTATCGAGTTTTAGCCGTAGCATCGATTCATCATGGTATTCAAACCGATGACGAAGAAGCACTTGTTCCACTTGCAACAGGACTCGATGTTAGTTTTGTCTGCGAGGGAGGAATGAATAGAGT
>CAYUZL010000324.1:0-3497 GCA_964449725.1 uncultured Alteromonas sp.
CCTCTGGTAGTTATGCTTACCATATTCCTGAAGGGGTTTTGCTACATTATGTTCCAGGACAAATAGATAGCAGGCGAGAAGCATTGGTTTGGGACCCTGTGAGTGTGTTGGGTTTTGCTCCTTCGTTGCTGAATAAGTTTAATAAACCTATTCCATCATACATGGAAAAAGACGACTTATTTCTTTCTTAAGTTTGTCTAGACGATGACCTCAATAGCCTTATAGTTAGGTTTTATTTATCTTTATGAAGAATCTGGTTTTCCATTCCATTTATAGCCAGTTATCACTGCCAGATAGGCACCGTTTTCCTATTGAGAAGTATCAAGAGATTTATGATGGGTTGATAGCAAAAGGCGTAGAAGCGAATCGATTTGTTACCCCTTCTCCTACGTCCATAGAGTATTTACATCAATTTTTTGATCGAAGTTATGTCGATGAACTCACCAGCGGCACATTAAATTCAAAAGCCATGAGAACAATTGGCTTTCCATGGTCAGAACAACTCATTCAACGCTCTTTAACCGCGGTGGGAGGTACAATTTGTACTGCTAAATCAGCACTACAGCATGGTATCGCACTGAATTTAACTGGAGGGTATCATCACGCATTTGCTGATTATGGCTCTGGTTTTTGCTTGTTCAACGACTTGTATCTCGCTGCCAATGAAATGCTTTTGAACCCAGCTGTAGGGCAAGTGTTAATTATTGATTTAGATGTTCACCAAGGTGATGGAACAGCAAAACTTGCGAGTACTAGAGACGATATCATTACGTTGTCTTTACATTGTGAGAAGAACTTTCCGTTTCGTAAACAAGTGTCAGATATGGATTTTCCATTAGAAAAGCATTTGTCTGACGAGCATTATCTTTCAATTCTTGACGAGGCGCTTTCTTTAGCATTTCGATGCTATCAGCCTGATGCGGTTATTTATGACGCCGGAGTGGATATTCATGAAAATGATGATTTAGGTTTGTTGAACGTAACAACTGATGGATTACTGAAGCGAGATAGTATGGTGATTGATCTATGCAAGAGGCATAAATTACCTGTAGCTTGCGTTATTGGAGGAGGTTACCAAAGAGATATCAATGCATTGGTTACTGTTCATCTGCAACTATATCGGGCTGCTGGCGTCTATGAATAAGGTGATAGGCTAAAGTTCGATAGTGAGCTTTTCTTGGGCGGCAAACACATCTAAATTCGATTCTATACTGGTTACAAATTCTTTCGACTCTTCAACTATTTCATCTATATCGTCGTCAGTTCTGTCGGGATCATGGCTGTATAAGGCGAGTCGTTTGGCATGGCTTGCAATGGCCAGTCTAACGCCTTCATCAGCAATTGAATGTCCCCAGCCGGATTTTGTTGGCATATCAGAATTAAGGTACTGGGCGTCGTGGATGAGTAAATCTACGTTCCAAGCAAAATCCACGAAACTGATAAAATCATTCTCTTTTTTATAAGGAGGGTACAGTTCGTTGTCGGTGATGTACGCGAGTGTGGATTTCCCTTCAGTAATTAAATAAGCACTACCACCACCGGGATGATTGATCATTAGACGTTTGATGGTTGCAGAGCCAATCTCCCATTTAGTCTGTTCTTCATCTAGATTGTTAAAGCGTATTTTACTGGGTAAGTTATCTGGATGAACGGGGAAAGTAGAACCACGCATTTGCTCAATAACAGCATCGTGTTCGTTAAAGTAGGTTTGACCGGGAGTAATGATAATCTCTCTGTCTGCTTGATAAATCGGAATAAAGAAAGGAAAGCCTTGGATGTGATCCCAATGATTGTGGCTTAACAAAACATGTACTGGTGTTGTTTTAGCCGCAAGTGTTTGTCCAAGTATTCTAATGCCTGTACCTGAGTCTAATACGATGTCTGTGCCGTCGTTTAATTCGACATGCACACACGCTGTATTTCCTCCGTAGCGTACGAATTCTGCACCTGGCGCTGGAGTTGAACCTCTAACGCCATAAAAGGTTACTTTCACATTATTCCTTTAAGATTGGATAATTATTCCAACCCTATACTATAACGATGAGATAAATGTTACTACCTCGTTAATGTCGAGTAACTGTTTTTCACCCGTGCTTCGGTGTTTATATTCGACTTGTTTGTTGTCTAGGTTGCGTTCGCCCACAACGATACTGTGGGGAATTCCAATTAACTCCATATCGGCAAACATAACGCCTGGCCTTTCTTTCCTGTCGTCAAATAAAACATCAATACCTTGTGCTTTTAAGGTGCTATATAAATTTTCTGCAACCTCTTTGATTCGCTCAGACTTATGCATATTCATTGGAATGATTGTGACTTTGAACGGGGCTAAAGGCTCTGGCCAAGTGATACCGTATTTATCGTGGTTTTGTTCGATTGCAGCTGCCACAATACGGGACACACCTATTCCATAGCAGCCCATGGTGAGTGTTTGATGCTTTCCTGTTTCGTTTAATACACCGCAGTTCATTGCACTAGAGTACTTGTCGCCAAGCTGGAAAATATGACCAACTTCAATGCCTCGTTTAATGACAAGCTTGCCGTTACCATCAGGAGACGCATCGCCTTCTTCTGCATTTCTGATATCCACAGTACTTTCACTGTTTGAAATCGTTACGCCTTTAAGCCCTTGCTCATCTGAGTTAGCGCCGCAGTACAGATTTGAAACAGACACGACACCGTGATCATAGTAAACAGGGTAAGGCGCGTTTAAAGGGCCAAGGTTGCTGGCGCTACATTGCATTATTTCTTTTACTTTATCGTCAGACGCTAATTTTAACGGTGACGCTACACCAGCTAATTTTTCAGCCTTGATGTCATTTAAGGAATGGCATGCACGCAAAACAAGAGCTACCCATTCGTGATCGGCTTCTTCGGATGCTCGAGCTAAATAAACAGTGAGTTTATTGTCTTCTGAGGCATTTTCGAATTCGCTCACAGGAATAGAAACAGGGTCAGAAGTTGTATTCTCACTTTTTTCTAATCGACAGGTACTGGCCATTTCAACATTTGCGGCATAATTACTGGTGTCAGAAAATGCAATCGCGTCTTCGCCAGAATCAGCAAGTACATGGAATTCGTGAGACGTGCTACCACCAATTGAACCTGAATCTGCTATTACCGCTCTAAATTCTAGCCCTAAGCGGGTAAATATATTTTCGTAGGCGGTGTACATTTTTTTATAAGTATTATCAAGAGAGGCATCATCTAAATGAAAGCTATAAGCGTCTTTCATTGTAAACTCTCTGCCACGCATAATGCCAAAACGAGGGCGAACTTCATCACGAAATTTGGTTTGGATTTGGTATAGATTTAAAGGAAGCTGCTTGTAACTACTTACTTCATTTTTAACTAAAGCGGTAATCACCTCTTCATGGGTAGGACCAAGCACAAAATCTCTTTTGTGGCGGTCTTTTACGCGTAATAATTCAGGTCCATAGTCTTCCCAGCGACCCGATTCTTCCCATAGATCAGCCGGTTGAACTACAGGCATTAAT
>CAYUZL010000325.1:0-3641 GCA_964449725.1 uncultured Alteromonas sp.
AGCAGTCTTGCGTGTAAATCGATTCCACAATAGTAAGGATGTGTATTAGTATAGAAATTCATTGGGCTTTCTCCGTTTGGTTTGGTTGCCAACTCAGGATAAACTCAAATTTATCTGAGGAGGAGGCTCAATGAGTATCAAGGCGCTGAACTCGCAGTTTGCTTTGCATACCGCTGGGACAGAAATACGCGGCACCTTCGGCATTATCGCCGCATGTTTTTGCCCGTTAGCTTGGCGTTATGTGCCTATGGAGATATTTTGAAAACTGTAACTTGTTATCGGCCTTTAGGTGAGGCTGAATTAAAGCTTGTAGCAGATTCTGGCTACACAATTTGGCCTCCGAGATTGCCAGAACAACCGATATTTTATCCTGTTACAAATCTTGAATATGCCATAAGACTCACACAATGGAATGTTTCTGATTTTGGAAAAGGGTATGTCACTAAATTTGAAGTTGAATCAGAGTATATGGAACAGTTTCCAGTGAAATGCGTTGGTGACAAAGAATGTCTTGAGTGGTGGGTTCCCGCTGAGGAACTTAGTGCCCTCAACTCAAAAATCGTCGGTAAAATAGAAGTCGTCTATGAAACCGGCACATAACAAAAAAATTATGTGGGACACAAACACGCAGGCTCTGCTTCGCAGTTTAGCCTACGTGTTTGTGCCCCATATTTAGGCGTTAGTTTTTCTAAGAGAGATGCAATGGATATATTATTAAATATTGAGCCCCCCAATTGGCTTATTCAATTGATAATTGGCGGTTTTGTTGGAGCAGTAATATCTATTTTGGCAAACCTAATTTATTCTAGACTCCAGGAACCAAAAGAAATGGATAGACATCGTGGTACTTGGCATGCATATTTCTTTTCACTAGATACGAATAACACACCAGTTTTATATAAACACAAATGGGTAATACAAAGAGGCCTTTTACACCGTAATAAAATTACTATCAATGAGACTACTGATACTAAAGGCGTAATTCTAAAACTAGAAAGAAATCATTTCTTAGTTAAGTTAGAAGGCAAAGATCACGAGAGCACTTTATTCTTGCGTTTCGAAAGGCCTTCGGCTGAATTCGATAGAAAAATATATGGCATATGTCTTACCTATGGTTACGATGGGAGTATAGCTGCTAATGGCGCAATGCTTTCTCAAGACCCCTTATCTGATAATGATGCATCAGTAATTATTAAGGAAAAATTTCAAGAGTTAAATGAGCAAGCTATATTACGCATTGCAAAAAACTAATCGGGTAGCCGGAGGTATTTAACCTCCAGCCCCCACAACACCCTGCATACGGCTCCGCACAGGGCGTTTCACTTAGGATGATGAAGCGCAATCCATCCATCACGTAGTGAATAAAGCCCTTCGGATTTTAAGTAATCAAGAGATAAAGCTTGATTAACCCCCGGGGTTTTAGCGCTACGCCATGGCCCTTTGCTGGTGATACCACACGCAACGGCTGCCTGAACATGCACACCTAATCTCATTAAATTTCTTACTTTAGTGCGCGGCTTTCGCCACTGCCGCCAATATGCCATCCGAACTCTGCGCCTGATCCAATGATCTAAATCGACACAACGTTGATAACCATTGGCGATACCAAAGTAGTTTATCCATCCACGTAAATATTGGCTGAGTTTAAAGAGTTGGTAACGCATAGACACGCCCCAATTACGATTCGTTAACCGCCGAACCTGTTGCTTAAACTTTAGCTCGGTCTTTGGGTGCCAATGAATGCGTCCTCCCTTAAATGTGAATCCAAGGAATTTGCTTTCACTGGTTTTAACGACGTGGCTTTTGACCGTGTTAACGATCAGTTTCAAGCGGTTATTCAGGAATCTGCTGATACTGCTCAGCACTCGTTTACCCGCACGGGGACTCTTTACCAATATGGTAAAATCATCCGCATAACGAGCAGACTTGTGGCATCGTTTCTCAAGCTCTTTGTCCAAAGGATCGAGCATTATGTTTGCCAATAGCGGCGATAACGGCCCGCCTTGAGGAACACCTTCTCGACTTTCACTATAAAGCTGGTTATCCCGACTTGTTTTACAAAGAACCCCAGCTCGCAAGTAACGTTTAATCAATTTAAGCAAACGCTTGTCCTTCACTTTATAGCCAAGGTGCGTCATGAGTAAATCATGATTAACGTGGTCAAAGAACTTTGACAGATCAACATCGACTGTAAAACGGCGACCCGTTTTAATGATGCTTTGTACCTGTTTCACCGCTTGTTGCCCATTTCGATTTGGCCTAAACCCAAAACTGTTCTCTGAGAAGGTAGGGTCGAAAATAGGCGTAAGGACTTGAGCAATGGCTTGTTGTATCACACGATCGATGATGGTCGGAATTCCCAGCTGACGTTTACCGCCATCGGGTTTATCAATTTCCACTCGCCTAACAGGTGAAGGTTGATATTGTCCAGAGCGTAGCTCAGTCATAATACGTTTCCAGTTACCTTCCTTTGCCCAAATCGGGAAGTCACCAATGGACATACCATCGATACCAGCAGTCCCTTTATTGGCTCGAATCCGTTTCCATGCAGACAGAATATTGTCTGCTTGGAGCGTGAGCCCAAGTAGATCTACACCAAAGGCTGGCTGCTTATTAATACGCTGAGTCACGTCGCTACCGGTCCGCATTCGTGTGTTCAAGTTTAACAAGGCTCCTCCTTTATTCTGCGTGTTCAGGTGGGGCGCCCATGCGACTTCACCGTGTCCCAACCATTACGATAGGCGTTCGGCTACTATGCCGTCTGCTGACTTCTGCCTAATCACAAAACGGCTTACACCGTTATGCGCTATCGGTTTTCATCTATTTGCTCTTTTCAGTTGATGAGGCTGAAAAGCCAAGGCACTTGTATACCAGAGCCTTACTGGTTATTTACCGATCGCTTGTTAAGCACATCTCCCCAGATAAGAGCATGAACTGTCTCTGCACTGCTGCATCATTTACGGTGGCCGTTAGATCACATGGTTTCGTCGTCTTGTGCCAACTCACCTTCAGCCTACGCCTCATATGATGTTCTTGTTCATCAGCTCGCAGATTTGCGTCCGGCTTCCTCCAGACTAAACCTCACGGTATAGCCCTTGCCATTCGCTAGTAGTTAACGTTTAATAACAATCTGTTACTTAAACGGTGATCCTCCTACAGAGGACTTCATCCGGGGCGGCCTCCGCTCATTAGTTCATGCCCATGCTGGGCGTACACAAACAAACTCAACTGGAAAATTACTCGCCGCAACTTCGTTGCAAAAGCGCTTCGTATTTTCCAGTTAGCTTAAGCGTTAGCTGTATTCATCAAGGTTGGGTATATATGGAGAGTCAAATGTGGTTTCAAGACATCGAGTTAGAGTCTGAAAATATAAAGCTAATCCCCTTAGCTACTGAGCATAAAGATGCTTTAGTTGAAGCAGCAGCTGATGGAGAACTGTGGAAGTTATGGTTCACATCTGTCCCAAATAAACAGAATATTAACGAGTATATTTCCACAGCACTTCAGCAAAAGTCTAAAGATTTAGCTCTTCCTTTTGTTGTTATAGAAAAAACTAATGGAAAAATCATTGGCTCAACTCGCTTTTGCAATGCAGATACAATAAATCAACGAGTAGAAATTGGATACACTTGGTATAGTCA
>CAYUZL010000326.1:0-4007 GCA_964449725.1 uncultured Alteromonas sp.
GCAGTATTCTCCGCTTGCTTGCAGAAGATAAATCGTTAGAGGTTATTTATGAAGTACAAGAACCTCTTCCATCATTAGTCGAGGTGGACGGTACGCGATTACGGCAGATTTTATGGAATATACTTTATAATGCTGTGAAATTTACTCAAAAAGGCCATGTCTCATTAGCTATTTCTGCTACGACTCCCCGCGACGACGTATGCGAAGTCAGTTTTATTATTAATGATACCGGTGTTGGTATTCCTGACGCTGAATTAGAGAATATTTTTGCCATGTATTATCAAGTTGATCACCCAGATCACCAATCTGCTACCGGGACTGGAATTGGTTTGGCTATTTGTAAACAAATGGTCGACCTGATGAAAGGGAGCATTGAGGTTTCTAGTATTGTTGGGCAAGGGACTCAATTTATTATTAAGTTGCCTTTGGAATTGTCCAAGCAGCCCATGCAAGTTGAGGAACTCAAAGTACATGATCTCAATATTTTACTTGTCGAAGACATTGAACTAAATGTCATGGTCGCAAAGGCGCTTCTGGAAAAATTAGGCCAGCGTGTAGATGTTGCAATGACAGGAACGGAAGCTATCGATAAAGCTCGAAAGCAGCAATATGATCTTGTGTTGCTCGATATACAATTACCAGATATGACGGGGTTTGATGTTGCTGAAGTGTTGCATGAAGAAGAATTGTGCACGGGAACCCCGATTGTTGCTTTAACTGCAAATGTGATTAAAAAACGAGAAGAATATTTGCAAAATGGCATGGATGACATTATCGCTAAACCCATTAAGAAAAGCCGTATTGTTGAAGTTTTTAACGAGCTTTTCTGTGAGCCTATATCGGCACCAGAATTCAATAAAAATACTAAACAAGAAGAGCCTCACAAGATGCTAAGTACCATTCTTGACTTAGAATTATTACAAATGCTTATTGAAACCATTGGGGTTGATATGGTTCGGGAGAGCGTGGGGGTTTTCCACGAGAAAATGCCAGAATATATGGAAATTCTACAGCTGAGTTTAAGTGCAGACGAAAAATCTGAAGTGTGTGCTCAAGCTCATAAAATCAAAGGTGCAGCGGGATCTGTTGGCTTAGGAAGAGTACAGCGTATCGCAAACCAAATTCAGCAAGGCGACCACCCTGCATGGTGGGAAAATGTTCACGATTGGGTTGAAGAGTTGCAAATGGCTGTATTAAACGATACTAGTGCTCTGAACGATTGGTTACAAGGGCAAAGGATAGATGACTAGTCACATTTTAAATAAGTTCTAAAGCGCGTACTACGCGCTTCACGCCTTGTACATTTCGAGTAATTTCAATGGCTCGTGTTGCTTCAAGGCTTGATAATTTCCCCATCAAAAACACTTCGCTGTTTTCAACAACAACTTTCACTTGAGTGGTAGGTACTGTTTTATCTGTGAGTAGTTTTGCTTTGACTTTCGAATCTATCCATAAGTCATTAGCTTGTGCTGACGCATCAATGGGAGTACCTAATCGAACTTGATTGTGTACCTTTGCAATGTGGGAAACTGATTTTGCTATTTCTTCTGCTTTATCTATTAATGCTTGTGTTGGTGCTTGGCCTGTAATTAACAGCACACCATTGTATACATTGGCCTGTAGATTCGCAGAACCATTTAAAGCTTCATCTTTCCCCCAGCGAAGTGAAACGGAACTACTCGCTGTAGTGTCATCTATTTGCGTACCTACGGTACGCCTGTCTGTGGCAGTTTTTGCGGCTACTGCACCCGCAGTCCCTAAAACCAATACAGTGCAGCCTTGTAGGCAAAAAATACTAGTGACAACTAAACAGAGTAATCTCGTTCGCATTAGTCTTCTCTCTCGCTTTCATCTGTAGGAAACAAACTATCGTCTATGGATTCGCACAAGTTGTGAATGACTAACAAATGCACTTCTTGAATACGCGCAGTGCGGTTTGATGGAACCCGTATTTCAACGTCGTTTTCGCTAAGAAAACCGGCCATTTCGCCACCGTCTTTTCCTGTAAGAGCAACAATTGTCATATCTCTAGATAAGGCGGCTTCCATGGCATTGATCACATTGCGAGAGTTTCCACTGGTGGAGATGGCTAACAGTACATCTCCAGCTTGCCCAAGAGCGCGTATTTGTTTAGAAAATACTTCATCATAACTGTAGTCGTTGGCAATACTGGTAATGGTAGAAGTATCAGTAGTCAGTGCAATAGCTGGTAAACTTGGTCTGTCTCTTTCATAACGATTAAGGAGCTCAGATGAAAAGTGTTGAGAATCACCAGCAGAGCCACCGTTTCCGCAGCAAAGTATTTTATTTCCGCGAATTAAGGCTTCGACCATCATAAGTGCAGCACTTTCTATATAAGGAGGAAGCACTTCGGCCGCTGCAATTTTGGTTTGGATACTTTCAGTAAAATTTGTTTTTATATTTTCAATCATGGCAATACCGGAATCTGGTTATTAGACTGTGACATTTTTAAGCCAAATGAGTTCATCATTATTTATCGCTACAATATCAAATCGAATGGGTGTATGAGCTGGATTCATTCCATTATCCATCAAAAAAAGATTGAAAGCAGCAATCATTCTATTTAATTTCTTCTGGTTGACAATTTCTAGTGGATGACCATGTTCAGGATGACGGCGGAATTTCACCTCAACGCAGACCCAGACGTCATTCTCTTTGCAAATAATGTCTAATTCACCCACTTTTCTTCTAAAGTTTCGTTCAATAATACGTAAGCCTTTGGACAGTAAAAAATCCGTAGCTCGGTTTTCTGCTTGTTGACCTTGTTTATGAGAAAACGCCAGAGTTTAATCCTTAATCAAATTAACAGTATCGTTATCTATTTTTGCCATGGGCAAGGTTCGTATTATTTCGTTGTTATTCGACATTTGCAGTAGTCCCGACACGCCAGAATATTGGTAAGCAGGAAGTTTCATTAAAATAGGTAACTCGGGTAACAAAGAATAGGCGTCGAAACCAAAAGCAAACAACCGATTAAAGCTTGCAGTTTGATCTGGCCACAATTGTTCTATGGTGTTGTTAATCGTTGCCCACTTTTCTTTTTCTATGAGTAAAGGCGCATCTACAAAACGCACATTTTCTAGATCTCGACGGGTATTTTTACCTTGGTTTAAACCAATTGAACGAGAGGCTGCATAGACTGGAACAACTTGCTGCCTAAAGGGGCTTATACTGGCTTCTACCATAGGGTTGATTAGCGCCATTTCTTCTGGACTAGCAAATACCACTATGGCATCGATATCTTGCCTACTTCTCGTTTGGTCAAATAAAATTCTATTTGTCATTCTATCTATTTGCTTAGCATTTGCTTCGCTCTGTGCAACGCCTAGCGCCGCGGAAAGAGACGCATCTAAACTGTCAATATCGTCAAAAGAAACTACATCCACAGGTGTCTTTTCTTCCTCGTACCTTTGGGTCTGCTGCCAGCTGGTGTTAAATGCGTCTAGCATTCGTTTTGTGGTGGCAGCCGTAGAGGCCACAACAATTGGGTGTTTGTATCCACTTTGATGTACATGACGAGCAAGTTGTATTGCTTCGTCCTCTGGCGCTAAACCAAAAAATGATGTTTGGCTAGTGGATAATTGACGCGGTAAGTTTTTATATTCAAATTGATTCGAACGGTTGAGAGCAAGATGCTTAGTGTTAGGTGGAAAAAACGGGAGTAATGTGGCTACGTTTTCTTTTAGTAGCGGACCTAAAACGGCATTGGCTTTATTAACGTGTTCTAATATTTCTTCTTTTGAGTTTGAAACGGTATCGACAAAGTTTAGTTTAGGAGGCTGAGAAGAGTTTTGACCATAATATGCAGCTAGAATACCTTGCTTTACCGCTGTTCCGGTAGATTCAAAGCGACCAGACAGAGGAAGTAAAACCAACACGTCTGACAGTTCACTTTGCTTCATCGCCATAGCTTGGGTTATTTCAGTAGGCAGAGGGTTAGTTAGTGGGTGATCGTGATAAACTTGTTTAAATTGACTCGTAGCAAT
>CAYUZL010000327.1:0-7464 GCA_964449725.1 uncultured Alteromonas sp.
CACGACAGGTTAACCCGTCTAGAGATCTTGATGAAAAACTGCTCAGTGAACTAGCAAAAAGTACTGGTGGACAATATTTTAGGGCCCATAATGCCCAAGAGCTTGAAACCATATACACCTTACTAGATCAATTAGAGCCTATAGAAGGTGATGGTCAAACCTATCGCCCACTACACAGTTTATTTTTATACCCCCTACTTGCGGCGTTGGCCCTACTCTTCTTGCTTAGCTTGTCGCAGGTTTATTGGTTGGGAATGCGCAATGTTAAATGATTTTCACTTTTTAAGACCTGAATGGCTCTATACATTAATTCCATTAATATTAGTATGGATCCTAGTAAACAAATTCCCTAAGAATCAACAAGACTGGCAAGGTGTTATCTCACCTCATTTGTATAAGCATTTGTTTCCCACATCACAGAAGAATATCAACCTATTAGGGTTAGCCTATGCACTCACCTTTGCATTAGCCCTAGGTATCATCGGCGCTGCTGGGCCCACAGTAGAAAAGTTGCCACAGCCAGTATTTTCTGTAGATAAAGGGCACGTTGTGGTTATGGATATGTCGTTATCTATGCGTTCAACTGATATTGCACCAGACAGACTTACCAGAGCTAAATTTAAAGCCATTGACTTAGTACAACTCATTAATGAAGGTGAAATTGGTCTTGTCGCCTATGCTGGCGATGCTTTTACCATTAGCCCATTAACTGAAGACATTTCAACCTTAGAAACCTTGATACCAAGCCTAAGTCCAGAAATCATGCCGGTTCGCGGTAGCGACGCCTATGCGGGGCTGACCTTAGCTGCTGACTTATTACTTCAAGCGGGTTACCCAAATGGCACAATTTATTGGATCACTGATGGAATTGATATTCGCGAAGCAAAAGACATTAGCGAGTGGATAAACCAATCCTCTTTTCAAATCAATGTGTTAGCGGTAGGTACAAAAGAGGGTGCTCCTATAACCCAGGCTAATGGCGAATTGTTTAAAGACTATTCGGGCAGTATTGTTATTCCCAAACTGAATGTCGGCCCTTTAGTCGCCGTTGCCAAGCAATCAAGTGGTGCGGCGAGTGAAATTACAACCGATGATAGTGATATTAAACGCATCACATCAGCAGTTGTACCTCCCCGCGCATCCGATGATGAAGAGGAAGAAAAACTCGGTGGTGACCAATGGCGTGAACTAGGGCCTTGGCTTGTTATCCTAGCCCTTCCCTTTGTCGCCTATTTATTCCGCCGTGGCTTGATTGCCGTTATGGTAATCACTTTTTCATCCACGGTGTTTTATCCTCACCCCAGTTTTGCCAATGACGCAGACATAAGTGTGCCAAGCAAGGGTTCGCCTAACTCAGTCAAAAATTGGTTTAAAAACAAAGACCAACGGGGCTTAGATGCTTACAAGAACAAAAATTATGAAGACGCTGCCAACGAGTTTAACGACCCTATGTGGCAAGGTTCCGCTCATTACCGCCAGGGTAATTACGAAGAGGCGATATCGTCATTTTCACAATTGGACAGCGCTGATGCTTGGTACAATACCGGCAACGCACTGGCGCAATTAGGTAAATTAGACGAAGCCATAGAAGCCTATGACAATGCATTATCTAGGGACACCGATTATTCTGCCGCTGAACAGAATAAAGCCTTAGTGGAATCGTTAAAAAAACAGCAAGAACAAGAGCAACAAAACGACGAGAATAACGAAAACAACCAAGAACAAAACGGTGAAAATAGCGAAGAAAACCAACAAGGTGATAGTCAGGATGAGGGGCAAGATGAGAGCCAAGGAGATAATCAAGACTCTAATCAAGACAACAGCCAAAATGGTGAACAGCAAGAAGACAGCGAAGGTAATCCATCGGATCAGCAGCAAAACGGCGAAAATGAATCTGAAAATTCAGAGCAACCTCAAGAGTCTGAAGAAAATAGTCAGCAACAAAGTGAAGAATCCCCTGAATTCAATGATGAAGAGCCTCGTGAAGGCGAGCAAGCAAATGAAGGCAATGACCAAGGCGAAGAATTAGAGCAACAAAAAGCGGTGCAAAATGCACAAATAGATGAAGGCGCTCTCACCGACGAAGAGCGAGAAAAACAACAAAAAATAGAAGCACTATTGCGACGAGTTCCCAATGACCCAGCGTTTTTATTGCAACAAAAAATGCGCCTTGAAGCGCAAAAACGTGCCGGAAAAACTCGCTCTGCACCTCAGGAGAAACAATGGTAAAGCGCACCCTACTCATTATTACCCTAGCATTTTTAGCTACGCCTTTCGCTCATGCATTAGAGGTAGAAGCCTCTGTAGATAAAAACCCGGTCTTAATGGACGAAGCCATAATATTAACAATTACAGCGACGGGCAAAGTTAACAGAAATGCGTTTGACTCATCGCCCCTACTGAAAGACTTTATTGTAAGTAACACGTCTACCAGTAGTAGAACCAGTATTGTCAATTTTGATAAAACAACAACAACCACCTGGCAAACTACACTGCTTCCGAAAAAAATCGGCCAATTTGTTATACCTTCATTGGATATCGATGGCAGTGCTACCCAACCAATAGCGGTACAAGTTATCCCTGTACCCGATACCAGTGCAAACGAACAACGAGACTTTTTTGTTACCGGTGAAATAGCCCAAGATGATGTGTATGTTCAGCAACACGTAAAATATGTCGTGAAATTACATATGGCGCAAAACATTGAAAGTGGAAGTTTACAAGGGCCAATTTTAGAAGATGCATCTATAGAGCAAGTTGGAGAAGACAACCAATATTCTGACATCATTAACGGCAAGCGTTTTCAAATTATTGAAAGAACCTATGTTATCGCACCAGAAAAATCAGGCCAATTTGAACTACAAGGACCCGTCTTTTCAGGCAACGTATTTTTACCCAGTACTAGCCAATCATATTCTCGGTTCAGTCGTACTCAAAATATCGTCAGACGAGGCCCAGCAACCCAGCTAAATGTGAAGCCTATTCCAAGTAGCTTTACAGCAAACTGGTTACCCAGTGAATATGTCGCGCTTTCAGAAGAATGGTCTAATGACGAGAAATTTATGGTGGGAGAACCCATCACTCGCACTCTAACCCTGACGGTTGCTGGTCAAAACAAAGAACAACTGCCTGAAATAGAGCAGCTTTACCCTCCATTTGTGAAACATTACCCAGACCAACCATCAACGGCATCAGCACAAAAAGACGGGGTTATTTTATCTCAGCGCAAAGAATCTACTGCGATTATTCCTTCAAAAGAAGGTACCTTAGTTATTCCCGGCGTAGAAGTCACCTGGTTTAATACAAGAACCGGACAGACAGAAGTAGCATCTATTCCCGCTCGTTCTTTTCAAGTGCTTCCTGCGGCTGAATCCGCAGCGAATAACGGCTCTCCTAGTCAGACGCAAGAGTTTGAATCTGCACCTGAAGTTGTCGCTCAACCAGCACCGGTATTGGTAGAAAACAAGCAACAGCTATTGCTGTGGCAAATTGCATCCGGCGTTTTAGGTGCTTTGTGGCTAATAACCTTATTCTTATTACTACGCAGCAGAAATAAACCACCAACAGCAAGGTTCGACGTTAAAACCCAATCAGTAACTTTACCGATTTCAAAAGGCACATTACACTCGGCGATTGATAATAAAGAGTCGGGAAAAATACAGTCTCAATTATTAGCTTGGTTACAAAAGCAAGACAACAAACAGTACGACAGTCTGGCAGAAGCGTTAAAACATCCTCAATATGAGTCTCTAAACCAAGCTTTATCGAAATATATGTCTGGATTATATAGCGAAAATAGAAGCAATGTAGATGGTGAAGAGTTAAAATCAGCCATTAATGCATTATCTAAAAAAGCAAAACCAGCAAACGCGAATACTGGTGGACTGGAACCTTTGTACAAGTTATAAGATAAAGATAATAATACGCCCTGCGACATCACACTCGTACACACATATAAATAATTGCGGACAATTTTATGTTCAAGCGAAATAAAAATGACAAGGTAACGGTCTTATCTGACGTTATGAAAAAACAACAACGTTACGAATCATTAGTACGCGCTCTCCATACAGACATATATCGATATGCATATTGGCTGATTGGAAATAAAGCGATAGCCGAAGATGTAGTGCAAGAGACTTTCTTGCGCGCATGGCGTTCGCTCGACTCTTTAAAAGACGAAAAGGCCGCAAAATCGTGGTTAATTACTATTTTAAGACGAGAAAACGCGCGGCGGTTCGAGCGTAAACAATTCGATTTAGTTGATATAGACGATGTTCACGTAGAAGACCACTCAGCATCATTAGAGGCGTCTCATACCAATGACGAAGTAAGAAAGCACATTTCTAAATTAGATGAAGAATATCGAGACCCATTGATGCTACAAGTTATTTTTGGTTTTACCGGTGAAGAAATTGCTGAACAACTGTCGTTGAATAAGAATACCGTCAATACGCGTTTGTTTAGAGCGCGCAGTCAATTAAAAGAATCATTAGAACAACCTGTTTTACGAGGTCAGGCAAATGGGTGAGTTAGAGTTTAGACGCCGAATATATGAAGATCCAGATTCCCGCGATGAGGATTTATTACAGGAAGCGGAAAATAATGAATCTAGCCAAAAATTTTGGCTAGAAACCCGAGCTCTTAATGAAAAAATTAAGTCAGCCGTGGATATTCCAGTTCCAAGCGATTTAGCAGACAAGCTAATTTTGCAAAGCACATTTCAAGATCTTGCTCGCCAGAAAAAGCGTTCAAGGGTGCACTTAGCGATGGCTGCGTCAGTTGCTTTCGTAATTGGCATGACCTTTACTATGTGGTCGCCAACTCAGCAAGATTTAGGTCATGCTGCGATAGCTCATATGAACCATTCAGCAGCTGAATTTAATCAAGCTAGCGAAGTCTCGATTGAGGAAGTCAACAACAAGCTGTCTTCTATGGGGGCACAACTTATTGGTGATATTGGTAGAATTTATTCTGCAAATTTCTGTCGATTGGATTTTGTGAAATCGCTACACGTTGTTGTCGATACAGACGATGGCCCAGTATCTGTATTTTTTACGCCTTATGATAAAGATTCATCATTACCTGAGCGCTTTTCTGAAGACGCTTATACTGGTGAAGGTTTTAGATCACAACGGGCTAATGTCATGGTGGTAGGTGAAAAGAACACTGACATCACTGAGATTACAAAGAAAGTAAAAGCCAGTATGAATCGGGCTTAGTAAACAGTTTTTTAGTATAAGAGCCGTACCAATAAGGTACGGCTCTTATATTGTTACCATTCCCACTATTTATTTGAATAACTATATTTAACTCGAACAGCAGCGGCAATCCACTTCGTTAACCCCGTTTCAAACTTATCAATGTTAGCAACAAATCTTGGATCACTTTCCCAAATATCAGCAAGCGCGACAAAGCCCGGTACTGATGTTGTGTAAAACCAGTTATCAATGTGCTTTCTGTACCTTTGAGCCAATTTCAATGCAATTTCATTTGTAGGGTCCGTTCCTGAACGAAAGGCATTCGCTGCATCTTGCCAAATAGCATTTTCTTCAAGTTTAATACGATCCCAATCTTGGGCTGTGTAATCCTTTGTGTTGTGTTGACTCTCTTTATAGTGCTCAGTCCCACCCCACCTTTGTTCTACTTCCTCTTCATACAAAGAAGGGTCAAACCCTTTAAATATATCTCTCAAATCAGTATCGTCTTCATTCGTTAACTGCTTAATTGCCATATCGATAGCCTCTATTATTGCGCTTATGTTTTCTGCTTGTTTAACCACCGCATTTCTTTGTTGTTGTAAACTTAAGAGCGTATCGAAGTTAGTATCATCTAAATTTCTGGCTATATCTTCTAAAGGCAAGCCAAAGGATTTTTGAAGTAATATTTGTTGTAACCTTAAGGCATGCTTCTCAGTGTATATACGGTACCCGGACGCTGTCCTACTGGCTTTAAGCAAACCAATATCATCGTAATGGTGAAGAGTTCGAATGGTAACGCCCGATAACAACGCCATGTCTTTAACTGTCATGTCTTCGATTTTTTTCATTTTTAAACTCCATGTGTAACTAAAGTATTTTACTATCGGCTATTACGCTACGTTAGAGTCAACCATAGTCTTACACAAAAATTTGTTAACAAAATATTGACAGTAGCCTTCGCTTTCTGGGATTATGCTCAAGATAGAAGCAAATGCCCCAGTTTAGGTATTATCCCTTCCTGTAACGTGAAATATCATTTTTTATCCAAGTTGGTAAACACTTATAAGATGTGGTCACTTAGATTTGCAATAGTTTTAAGCGTTGCGTGAAATGAAATAACCAATAAATTAAAAGGTTGGTAACTAAGATGAAGTCTGAATCGTCTAAAGTGAATTTTGACAATATAAGTGAAGAGCAGCTCCCAATACCAAAGCACAAGCGCAAAGGATGGAGCCACTTTTTAGGTTTGTACGCTGGAGAACACGTAGCAGCAACTGAATTTGTCATTGGTGCGACGTTTGTTGCCCTTGGCGCTACGATGACGGATATATTACTAGGGCTCTTGATTGGTAACCTTCTTGCGATCTTAAGTTGGACGTTAATTACCACTCCTATTGCTGTTGAGACGCGATTAAGCCTTTATACCTACCTACAAAAAATTGCGGGTAACTCAATGACCACCTTATATAACTGGGTGAATGTCATTATTTTTACTGTTATTTCAGCAGCTATGGTCACGGTTTCAGCCACCGCAGTACGATTCGCATTTGGAATACCCGCTCAGCTAAATTGGTACCCTACTAATGCATGGTTTGTGTTTGTTGTGCTGGCTGTAGGCATGATAGTGGTTCTAGTCGCTATGTATGGGTTCAATGCGGTCTCTAATTTTTCAAAAATTTGCGCCCCCTGGCTTTTTGTTATGTTTGTAAGTGGTCCTTTGGTGTTAATGCCTGCCTTAGCCGAACATGTTATCGGTACAACAACATTAAGCAGTTGGGCTGACTTCATGCACATAGGCAGTGTTTCTGTTTGGACGGGTGTTAACGCCCAAGGTGAATCGGGAATTGGTTTATTTGAGGTCATAGGCTTTGCCTGGGCTGCGAATACAATAACCCATGTTGGCTTAATTGATATGGCTCTTTTGCGTTATGCCAAAAGTAAAACCTATGGATTATGCACATCTTCAGGCATGATGTTTGGACACTATATTGCATGGATTTCAGCGGGTATAATGGGAGCCGGAACCGCGGTTATCGTTCAAAAATCCATTATAGAATTAGACCCAGGTGATGTAGCATTTCAAGCCTTAGGTTTATCAGGCTTAGTCATTGTTATTGTTGCGGGTTGGACTACGGCTAATGCAAACCTATATAGAGCAGGCTTAGCAGCACAAGCTATTTTTAAAGAGCATTCTCGTACTAAAACAACGCTAATTGTAGGCATTGTGGCTGTCTGTATTGCTTGTTTCCCATTTGTATTTAAT
>CAYUZL010000328.1:0-4509 GCA_964449725.1 uncultured Alteromonas sp.
ATATGTTATTGAAAGCAGGAGTAGTTTAATGGCATATCACACTTTGTATGCTTCTATCGATGAGCAATTAGCTACTAAGTTAAAAAAAATAAAACTCCTAGTATGCGATGTAGATGGCGTTTTCTCGGACGGTAACATCTATTTAGGTAATAATGGGGAAGAATTAAAAGCTTTTAATACCAAAGATGGTTATGGCATTAAAGCCCTCGTAAATACAGGCATTGAGGTTGCGGTTATAACTGGGAGACGTTCTCATATCGTAGAGCAACGTATGAATAGCCTAAACGTCGCCTACCTTATTCAAGGTGAAGAGCAAAAAAAAGCTGCATTAGATGCGTTAATAACTAAACTAAAACTACAGCAAGATGAAGTTGCGTCTTTTGGTGACGACATACCAGACACCGGGATGTTTGATATTTCAGCAGTAAAAATAGCCGTATCAGACGCACATCCGTTAGTAAAAAAACAAGCCAATTGGGTAACAACACTCAAAGGTGGCAAAGGTGCAGTTAGGGAGGTTTGTGATACTATTATGCAAATAAACAACACGCTTTCTGGCATACAGGCATCCAGTACATGAACCGCTTAGGCCTAAGTATCGGCACATTATTTTTAGCCGCTTTGTTACTATATCTTCCCGTTTGGTTAGAGGAAGAAGAAGAACAACAAGCTTCATCAAACATTGATGCGCTAGTTCCCACGTATCAAGCCAAAAATTTAACAACCAAACTGTATGACGAAAATGGCAATCTAAGCCACCAGGTATTCGCTCAAGGCATGCAACATTTTGATTTACTCGGCTTTGTTGTTTTCAATCAACCCGAATATACACTTTATCCTGATGGCGGAACTGCGAGTTGGAAATTAACTGCCTCTGAAGGTACGCTTTACAACAGTGAACTATTACAATTAGAAAACGATGTTCGTATATTAAGTTTAAAACCTGATGAGTTTATCAAGTCGGTTCAGACTGAGTTCATCGAAGTAAAGTTAAATGAACAAACCGTCAACTCAGATCAAGCTGTCACCCTTTTAGGTGACCACTACATAATCATCGGCAATGGTTTCAGCGCTGACTTAGAGCAAAAGTATTATGAATTACAAAATCACGTACAAACAGTTTATTCTCGCAGTAGCAATTAGTTTTGTTAGTACTCAAAACTCTGCAGGTGAAGACGACTTTACCCAGCCTATTACCGTTGATTCAAAATCACAATTTGTCGATGGAAAAAACAAGTCCTCAATATTCAAAGGTAACGTTAACATTACTCAAGGCAGCCTAGTTATTGACGCTGATGAAGTGGAAGTGGACGCGAGTTTAGGCGAAGGCAAAGAAGTATTCATTGCGCGAGGAACACCTGCAAAATACTCCCAAGAACTTGATGACAATCAAAGGGTTATTGCCACGGCAGAAGAAATTCGTTATAACGTTAGTGAAAAAATGATTTCTCTATCAGGTGACGCTGAATTGCAAAGAGAGGCTAACTCGGTAAGTGGTAACTCTATTGTCTATGATATGGTAAATGAGCAACTCCTTGCAGAAAGTCGAGAAGGTACAGACACTCGTGTAACTACTGTTTTTCGCCCAGAAACAATAAAAGACATTACCGATGACGAAAGTGCAGAGTTAGACAACAAGGATAAACCTTAATTATGAGTACTTTGGTAGCCAGCAACCTAGCAAAGTCTTATAAATCAAGACAAGTTGTACGTGATGTAAGTTTAGAAGTTTCATGTGGCCAAATTGTTGGTCTACTTGGCCCCAATGGCGCAGGGAAAACAACAACCTTTTATATGATTGTTGGATTGGTTCCTTCAGACAAGGGAAATATCTGCGTTGGCCAAACAGATTTAACTACTCAGCCAATGCACGAAAGAGCTCGGCAAGGCATAGGCTATTTACCGCAAGAAGCGTCTATTTTTAGAAAACTCAGTGTGTACGATAATATTATGGCAATATTACAAACACGTAAAGAACTCACGTCAATGCAACGTGAGCAAGAGGCTGACGCTTTACTCGACGAATTTAATATAAATCATATACGTAAGAGTTTAGGAATGGCATTATCTGGTGGCGAACGACGCAGAGTTGAAATTGCCAGAGCCTTAGCCGCAAATCCGAAATTTATTTTATTAGACGAACCCTTTGCTGGTGTAGATCCAATATCAGTAAACGATATAAAAAAAATAATTACACACTTAAAAGACAGAGGTTTGGGGATACTAATTACCGACCATAATGTCAGGGAGACGCTCGATGTATGTGAGATGGCCTATATAGTTAGTCATGGAGAATTAATCGCGCAAGGAGATGCGGAAACCGTTTTAGCGAATCAAAAAGTAAGAGATGTATACCTAGGCGAGCAATTCAAGCTATAGTTAAGGTATGACGTAACTTCTTTTCGCACTGAAACACTTAACAAAGCGATACACAAAAGACCAATAACTTAAATGAAACCGTCGTTACAGTTAAAATTTAGTCAGCAGCTCACTATGACGCCGCAACTACAACAAGCTATTAAATTGTTGCAGTTGTCCACGCTCGACTTACAACAAGAAATTCAAGAAGCATTAGACGCCAATCCTCTTTTGGAGCGTGATGAAAACGATCAACCTAATGCAGAAGAAAGTTTAGACAACATCAAGGAACCTCAAAAACCTGATGAATTGGAATCTATTACTCCTACATCAGATTCCATTGAAAGTGGCGATGCGTTAGAAAAAGACGCATTACCTGATGAACTTCCTATAGACAGTACTTGGGATGAGTACTATTCAGCGTCATCGGCCCCCGCTCCGTCTTCTTCTGCAGCTGAAGAAGATTCTATTTATCAAGGTGAAACCACAGATAACATTCAAGACCATCTACTCTGGCAAATGAGTCTAACGCCTTTTTCAGATACCGATACAGCTATCGCTATCGCCATCATAGATAGTATTGCTCCTTCAGGGTACTTAACTGTTTCTCTCGATGATATTTATGCGTCAGTAAACAATGAACTCGATACAGATGACCCTATCGAAATGGACGAAATTGAATGCGTTAGAAAACGTATTCAAATGTTCGACCCTATAGGTTCTGGGTCTATCTCTCCACAAGAATGTTTGATGGTTCAGCTGAGACAGTTTGCACCAGACACTCCTTGGTTAGACGAAGCAAGGCTCATCATCAATGAGTTCAGTGATTTATTAAGCAGTAAAGACTATCGAACGTTAATGCGTAAATCCAAGCTAAAAGAAGACGAATTAAGGGAAGCAATGCGATTATTGCAGACACTAAACCCTCGTCCTGGCAGCGCATTAATTACCGAAGAACCTGAATATGTTATTCCTGACGTATCAGTTATGAAAAAAAGTGGCCGTTGGGTTGTGGAACTAAATCCAGATAGCCTACCCAAACTAGGTATAAACCAGCAATATGCAGCGATGTCAAAAAGTACTAAAAATAGTAGTGACGGACAATTCATTCGTTCTCATATGCAAGAAGCCAAGTGGTTTATAAAAAGTTTGGAGTCTAGAAATGATACCTTGATGAAAGTCGCAAGCTGCATAGTACAGCAGCAAATTGGCTTTTTTGAACATGGCCCTGAAATGATGAAACCCATGGTAC
The DNA here is from genome assembly GCA_964449725.1 of uncultured Alteromonas sp. Classification (GTDB taxonomy): domain Bacteria; phylum Pseudomonadota; class Gammaproteobacteria; order Enterobacterales; family Alteromonadaceae; genus Alteromonas_F. The sequence goes on from CAYUZL010000328.1 coordinate 3,611, forward strand.
TCAATGATGTAGCAGAAATGGTGGATATGCACGAATCAACCATTTCTCGAGTTACGACACAAAAGTACATGCACACACCAAGGGGTATTTACGAACTTAAATACTTCTTTTCTAGCCATGTTTCAACCGATTCTGGTGGTGAATGTTCATCCACCGCAATACGCGCGTTAATAAAAAAATTAGTGGCAGCCGAATTACCAAGTAAGCCACTAAGTGACAGTAAGATTGCTCAATTGCTTGCCGAGCAGGGTATTAAAGTTGCTCGGCGAACAATAGCAAAATACCGGGAGTCTTTATCAATCCCGCCGTCAAACCAACGTAAAAGCCTGTTATAAGGCACAAACCTAAAAGGAAGACGTTTATGCAAATAAACCTAACTGGTCATCACGTAGATATTACTGATTCTCTTCGCACTTATGTTGACACCAAGTTTTCCAAGTTGGAGCGACACTTCGATCACATATCCAATGTGCACGTGATCTTGAATGTCGAAAAACTCAATCAAAAAGCAGAAGCGACTGTTCACCTTAGCGGTGCAGAAGTCTTTGCCTCATCAGAAGATAGCGACATGTATGCTGCTATTGACAAAATGGTTGATAAACTCGATAGGCAAGTCATTAAGCACAAGGAAAAACTTAAACGTCACTGATAAATAATAATGGATATTCAAACCTTGATTAGCCTGGACCACACTCAGTGTGGGGTCCAGTGCAACAGTAAAAAACGCATTCTTGAAATCATCAGCAATATTGCTGCTGACAATAACGAAACTATCAGTGCAAATACCGTTTTAGAAAGCTTAATGAGCCGAGAGAAAAAAGGTAGTACCGGAATTGGTAATGGTATAGCACTACCGCACGGCAGATTAAACGAGCTGACTTCAGTTATTGCAATTGTAG
>CAYUZL010000329.1:0-2592 GCA_964449725.1 uncultured Alteromonas sp.
GTTTACACGTGCCTTATGTACAAACAGGGGAACATCCTACAACGAACATGCTCGACGCTAATCGCCTAGATAAGATGGCGTCGAATCAATGGCTTATTAATGCATGTAGGGGGGAAGTGCTGGATGAAAGCCACCTATTATCGTTAAAAAAAGCGAATTTAGGCCCTCAGCTGGTTTTAGATGTTTGGCTAAACGAACCGACAATTAATACGGAATTATTGCCCTTTGTACGTATAGGTACGCCACATATTGCTGGGCACACCGATGAAGGTAAAATTCGCGGTACGCAAATGGTCTACGATTATTTGTGTAGTAAAACATCGGCAAAAAGCGAAAAAGTGCATATTGATCAATTCCTTCCTCGGCTTGAGCCATTGGAGTATGGCTATGGTGATAGCGCCATGCCAATGAGCCAGTTTTTACAAAGAGTATATGATATACATTTTGATCATAGGATTTTTGTTGAGAACATGGCAAAATCCCCCGCGTTCTCAAAATTAAGAAAGCAATACCAAGGAAGGCGAGAATACAACGCGTTTTATTTGTATGGTGAATGTAAGTTGTCAGAAAACGAACGAGCTGCGTTAAGTGCACTTGGCTTCACATTTTTACCCTATAATAACGCTTAACTAGATATTTTATTACAGGAGCATTCACTCTCATGTCTCAAGCCTTTGATGTTGCGGTATTAGGTGCAACAGGTTTAGTCGGTCAAACTATGATCGAACTTTTAGAAGCCCGCGGTTTTCCGATCAATACACTATACCCTCTAGCGAGTAAACGCTCCGCTGGTGGAACCATTACGTACAAGGGTAAGGAAATCACAGTCATTGATGCTGACGAGTTTGATTGGTCTTTAGCTAACTTTGGTTTCTTTTCTGCGGGGGGAAGCGTTTCAGAAAAATTTGCACCTATTGCAGGTGAAGCCGGTTGTATTGTTATCGATAACACCTCTCAGTTCCGCTACGACGCCGATGTGCCACTTGTGGTTCCAGAGGTCAATGCAAATGCATTAGCTGAATTCAGGAATCGTAATATTATTGCCAACCCTAACTGTTCAACAATTCAAATGATGGCGGCGCTTAAGCCTATTCATGAAGCTGTAGGTATTGCACGTATTAACGTTAGCACTTATCAGTCAGTATCTGGTGCTGGTAAAGAGGCAATGGAAGAACTTGCTAAGCAAACGGCTGATCTGCTTGGCTCTAAAGAAGCAAAAGTTAATGCATTTTCTCGACAAATTGCGTTTAACTGTATTCCGCAAATAGACGTGTTCTTAGACAACGATTACACCAAAGAAGAAATGAAAATGGTGTGGGAAACGAAGAAAATTATGGGCGACGACAGTATTTTAGTAAATGCCACTGCGGTTCGCGTTCCAGTTTTTTATGGTCACGGTGAAGCTATTCATTTAGAAACACATCAACCTATTGACGCTGATGAAGTAAAAGCCTTGTTAGCCAATGCGCCCGGTGTTCGTGTTTACGAAGATAGAGAAAAATACCCTACTCAAGTAGGCGACTCTAGTGGCAATGATCTTGTACACGTTGGCCGTATTCGCAACGATATCACTCACCCTAATGGAATTAATTTGTGGGTTGTGTCTGACAACATTCGCAAAGGCGCGGCTACCAATAGCATTCAAATCGCCGAAACTCTTATTCGCGACTTTCTATAATTCTTAGCAGTAAAAAAATCAAATTGTCGGTGGCAACCTTTGCCGCCGGCACTAATCTAGTTTATATTTCTTACTACATTCTTTTTTATAAAGTCATTGTGCCTTACCGCTTAGGCGCAAAAATTGCTTAATTAATTGTTAGTGCTGTGTTTTTGCATAAAATTACGTGTATTACATGTGAATATGTCGTATTTTTGGCGTTACGGTGCGTGATATAAAATAAATATAATAAGTAATCTGCCGATGACCTCTTAGTAGGTTTACATTCGGATAATTGGGAACAGCTTAATTTCGCTATGAATAACACCCGCTCAAGCTCTTTTATTGCTTCCATCGCCTTTGCCTTTTTTGTTGTAAATTTGGGTATCGGGCATGTTGTTAGTGCTCAGGAAGCCGTCCAAATTAAGGGCCCCAAAGGCGCTACTGAACAATTTTCAGGTAATGTTTACGGTCCAATCACGTCAGACGATACCTTGTGGCGTGTCGCCGAGCGGTATCGTCAAAACAGAAGCCTTTCAATTTATCAGGTTATGCTTGCTATATACGAGCTAAATCCTGAAGCGTTTGAGCAGCAAAATTTAAATTTGATGATTGATGGTTCTATTCTTAGATTGCCGTCAGAACGTTATATTGCGAGAGTGGATCTTGAAGAAGCTAAAGCCCGAGCTGAAGGTGATGAACAGGCTTGGCAGCGGGCTACGCGGAAAGTTAATGGAAAAGTAGTTGAAGTTAAGCCCATTTCACCCCCCGTGAATCAAGACGACCTTTCTTCAACGAAGAATGCCCTTGAAAAAAGGCTAAACTCGTTAGATCAAACCCAAACTCGTCAATTTGATGAGCTAAAAGACCAATTCGCGCTTTCTATTAAATCAGTTGAATCTTTATTAGAAGACAATAAAAAACTGTATGAACGG
>CAYUZL010000330.1:0-5484 GCA_964449725.1 uncultured Alteromonas sp.
CTTATGGTCATACTGCAACAGAAACGATTGTGTCTATACTGGAAAACACCGCTAGGGATACAGGGTTATCATTAGAGCAGCTTGAGCCAATCGCATCTTATTTCAGAGATGTACGTCAAAAGTATGCGCAGTTTGAAGGAAGTTTAAAAGGCGTTGATGCTCGTATTTTGCTAGCGCAAGTTCCTGGTGGCATGTTAACTAACATGGAAAGCCAGCTGAAAGAACAAGGGGCTGAAGACAAGTTCGAAGAAGTGTTAAAAGAAATTCCTCGAGTTCGTGAAGATTTAGGCTTCATTCCATTAGTTACCCCAACATCTCAAATTGTTGGTACTCAATCTGTGCTTAACGTACTTACTGGTGAACGGTATAAAAGTATATCGAAGGAAACGGCCGGTGTGTTGAAAGGCGAATACGGAAAAACAGCTGCACCAGTTAACGCTGAACTCCAAGCAAAAGTGCTTGATGGTAAAGAGCCTATTACTTGTCGTCCTGCTGATGTCCTAGACGACGAGTTTGAAAAACTAACTGAAGAGCTCACCGAGTTATCAAAATCTGACTCTTTTACTTTTGCCGATGAAAAAGTCGATGATGTACTAACGTACTCACTGTTTCCACAAATTGGACTTAAATTTCTTCAAAATAGAAACAACCCAAGTGCATTTGAAGATGCACCAACATCTGCACAGAACACCAGTGTAACCGATGTATCTGAGGCTGGTTCACAATTGGGGCAATACGACGTTACTGTGGATGGCAATGCCTATAAAGTTGCTATTGGGCCTACAGGGTCGTTAGCGAGCATAGAAGTTGCTAGTTCAAGTGTGAGCACGCCAACCGCAGCGCCACAGATTGCAGCCACACCAGTAGCATCTAACACCATTAATTCACCTCTGGCTGGAAATGTATTTAAAGTTCTGGTTTCTCCGGGACAAGCAGTCGCTGAAGGTGACGTAGTTGTTATTCTAGAAGCTATGAAGATGGAAACTGAGATCAGAAGTGCGCATACAGGCACAGTTGCATCGGTTGTTGCCAAAGAAGGCGACAGTGTGTCTGCTGGTCAACCTTTACTGACTTTGGGGTAATAAATGGAAAAGTTAGAAATTTTATGGCAAAGCACGGCTTTCCCTCATTTCATACTAGGTCAAGTTATTATGATGGTTGTGGGGTGCGGTTTATTGTACCTAGCCATTGTTAAAAAGTTTGAACCCCTATTATTGTTTCCAATTGGTTTTGGCGCACTTTTAACGAATATTCCGTTAGCGGGCTTTAGCGAAGTCGGTGGGTTACTACATTATATCTACCATATTGGTATCGATACTGGGGTTTTCCCATTGCTCATTTTTATGGGAGTGGGGGCAATGACTGACTTTAGTGCGCTCATTGCTAATCCTCGAGTCCTTCTTTTGGGTGCCGCTGCTCAATTTGGTATATTTGCTACGTTATTCGGTGCAATAGCGTTAAATTTTGTGCCAGGGTTCGAATTTTCCTTAAGTGATGCGTCGGCAATTGCGATTATAGGTGGTGCCGACGGTCCAACGGCTATTTTCTTAGCTTCTAAGCTTGCGCCAGACCTTTTGGGAGCAATTGCTGTTGCTGCCTATTCATATATGGCGTTGGTGCCTATTATTCAGCCGCCTATCATGAAGTTACTGACTTCTGAAGATGAAAGAAAAATCGAAATGGAGCAACTTAAAGTTGTTTCTAAAAGAGAAAAAATACTGTTTCCTCTAGCCGTTTTATTATTAACGATTTTATTTTTACCATCAGCAACACCCTTAGTTGGCATGTTTTGTTTTGGTAACTTAATGAAAGAAAGTGGTGTAGTCGATAGATTATCTAATACTGCGCAAAACGAACTGATTAATACTGTTACTATCTTTTTAGGTTTGGCTGTGGGTTCAAAATTATCCGCAGAGAAATTTTTAACAGTAGAAACATTAGGTATTTTGGGTTTGGGAGCGGTTGCCTTTGCAATTGGCACTGCGGCTGGTGTGTTAATGGCAAAAGTACTAGCGAAATTTAGTAGTACACCAATTAACCCTCTTATTGGTGCAGCTGGAGTTTCAGCAGTGCCTATGGCCGCTCGTGTAGTGAATAAGGTTGGATTGGAGGCTAACCCTCAAAACTTCTTATTGATGCATGCTATGGGGCCTAATGTAGCCGGAGTACTTGGCTCAGCCGTTGCTGCGGGAATATTACTTGCGCTAGTAGGTTAATCCGTTAACGTTTGTTGAGGAACCAAAGACTGATAGGAGGCTATCAGTCTTTTGGTGACATCGTGTTTCGGCCAGCGAAAAATGGTTTCCGTTTTTCCTATTTCTACTGCATTTCCCTTATCTAAAACCATCACGTTGTCAGCAATGTGTCTTACAATTCCAAGATTATGGCTAATAAAAATAAAGGAAAGGCCTAATTCTTCTTGTAATTTCAATATGAGGTTGATGGTTTGTGAACGTATTGAAGGGTCTAATGTTGCAAAGGGTTCATCGGCTACAAGTACTTTCGGCGATAAAATGATCGCTCTAGCTAACGCAATCCGCTGCTGTTGTCCGTCTGACAACATATGGCGGTAAAAGTGTAAGTGTTCACGTAGTAAGCCAACCTGTATTAATGTTTGCTCAATCAGAAAAACTCGCTCTGTAGGAGACAATGACGTATTTCGGATTAGCGGCTCTTCTAGTATCTTTTTAACAGATAAAGATGGATTGAGGGTATGGCTGCTGAACTGAAACATCATTCGAATTGCTTTTTTACGTTCGCGGCTGTCACTGTGCACTCCGTGTAACACAATATTACCTCCACTAAGCTTAGTCGCACCCACTAAAATCTTGGCAAGCAGCGATTTACCCGATTGGTTTTCGCCAATGATGGCCAGAGACTTTCCTTTTTCAACTGTCACTGAAATAGGTCCCAGTTCGAACTTGGTCCTATTTGAAATGTGGTAAAGCTCGTTGACAATCAAAGCCATATTAACGTTTGTCCCTGTGTAGAGGAAAATGACAACTATAGGTATGCTCGTGTATTCGCCGAGGTGAAGGCACGTTTACGCATTCTCGTTGTGCTCTTGGACATCTAGGACCAAGTCTGCATCCTATAGGGACATTTTGTAAAGCGGGTATACTTCCCGATAAAGCAGGAAGTAAGGTTTTATGGGGTAAATCCGCACGAAAACTTGGTGCACTGTCGATAAGGGCTTTTGTATACGGATGTAAAGGGCGCTTTTTGAGATTTTTCATCTTCCCTGATTCCACAGTTTGGCCGCAATACAGTACCGTCATACTGTTGGCCATACTGGCTATAGCAAGTAAATCATGGCTTACAAATAAAACTGCTACAGAGCGAGTCACATTGAGCTTAGTTAATAGCTTTAGAATTTGGGTTTTCGTTTTTGTTTCCATGCCTCGAGTGGGATCGTCAGCAATGATTATCTTGGGTTGTGCAACCAGTGCCATAGCCAACATAACTCTTTGCCCAATCCCGGTAGATATTTCATGGGGGTAGGAGTTCATTACTCCTATATGGTCTTTAATTCCCACTTTATGGAGCGTGGATATGGTTGTTTTTTTACGTCTTGCTGCTTTTTGCCAAAAATACTTTCCGACGACGAGTTCATTGGGAATACTTTCTTTTATTTGAGCCCCAATTTTTACTGATGGATCTAGCGCTGTTAATGGATTTTGAAATACCACCGCTATTTCTCGATTCATTATTGCCCGTCGACGTTCTGCTGAAATATTGAGTAAATCCTCGCCGTCCCACGTCATTCTGTCTGCGGTTACTCGCCAGTTTGGCGGCGTTGCACCTGATATTACGGTAACAATAATACTCTTACCTGAGCCCGACTCTCCGACTAGCGCTCTAATTTCACCTTCTCTTACCGTTAGACTTACCTTATCAAGTGCCTTGATGAACTTCCCTTCATGGGGGATTTCTAGGGTTAAATTCTTAATATCTAATAAAGGCATTAGCGGCTTGTCCTAGCGCGTAATGCTGCTCTTAAACCGTCTCCGACGATATTTATTGCTAAGACGAAAAGAAAAATAAATAGTCCGGGAAGAATGATATTCCACGGGGTGATATAGGCAATATCTAACCCTTCTGCAAGCATTGCTCCGAGTTCTGGCGTAGGGGATTGCGCACCTAGATTTAAAAAGCCTAAGGCACTGATATCAATAATTGCGATAGACATTGCTAGTGTGCCTTGGACGACTAACATCTCGGATAAATTGGGTAATAATGAGTAATAAAAAATTTGAAACGGAGTCGCCCCGTCTAATTTAGATGCACGAATATAGTCGTTATCCATTTGCTCGCTAACATAATTTCTCGTAACGTGAATAAACTGAGGTATGAGTGCTAAGGTTATTGCCCAAATGGTATTTAATAAGCCTACACCGAAGATACCTACAATGATAATGGCAATTAATAACGTGGGGACTGCCATTAATGCGTCGAGTAAATGATTTAACACCGAAGAGCGTATACCTCTGAGCATTCCTGCTAAAGTGCCTATGGTCACACCGACCATTAAGGATATTAAAACTATGGCTAGAGCACTGCCAAAGGTAATTCGACTTGCGTACATTAATCTAGACAATACGTCTCGACCTAAAGCATCAGTACCTAATATAAAATTAATACTACCCGCGGCATCCCAGCTAGGAGGAAGAATTAACGCATCAGTATTTTGAATAGAAGGAGATGCTGGAGCCAGCAAGGGGGCGAGTAAGGCCAAGCTCACCATGGTTAAAAACAGAATAAAGCCTATCATAGAGATATGATCTTCTTTGAATGAGTGCCATGTTTGTCGCCAAGGTGCGGGATGGAACTCTTCTTCGTAAAGACTAAATCGAGACATCAGAGGTACTCCCTTTTTTGGGATCAATTATTCTATTCAATAAATCGGCGAAAATCGTCAAGGAAATAACCAGAGTAGAAACTACCAACATACTAATGCGCAATGCAGAGTAGTCCTGTTGATAAATGGCTTGCAGTAAAAAGTTACCTACGCCTGGCCAGGAAAATAGTACTTCTATAATCATTGCGTTAGTTATAAGCGTAGTAATTTGTATTGCCGCTAAAGGCAATACCGGTAATAGCGAATTCCGAAGCACATGATTAAAGAAAATAGTCTTAAACGGAAGACCTCTAGAACGGGCAGCAGAAATATAAGGCTTGTTTAATACATCAATAACGGAACGCCTTACAAGACGGGTTAATGTGGCGGCAGAAACCAAACCCACCGCAATACTCGGTAATACCATGTGATACAAGCAATTCACAAAGGCCGCTTTACGGTCGATATTTTCAGCCAATAAAACATCGATTAAAACAAAGCCTGTTTGGTGAGGAATATTAAATAGCACCGACACTCTTCCGGACAAAGGGAACAATTTAAGTTGAAAACAAAAGATGAGTATAAATGCTAACCCGCTCCAAAAAACGGGCGTTGAATATTGAATGATGGACGCTGCATTAATACTG
>CAYUZL010000331.1:0-3477 GCA_964449725.1 uncultured Alteromonas sp.
CAATAAAAACAATAAGTAGGAAGCAGTAGCTTGTCATTTCAACGTACGAAAAATGGTTTTACACTTATAGAGCTTATTATTGTAATCGTGATACTGGGTGTACTTGCCGTAGTGGCAGCTCCAAGATTTATTAGTTTGCAAGCCGACGCAGAAGCAGCAGCATTAAATGGTTTTACATCTGCATTAGTGTCAACCAATCAATTAATTAGAGCCCAAGCGATATTACAAGGGCAAGAAAACCTAGAAGATGGAAGCATAGAATTAGACGATGGCACTGCGCTTGCCACTCGTTTTGGTTATATCACCTTCGATAACAATACCACCGGAGGTGATAGTTTGGTTAACGTGCTGAATGTCGATATCTGTCATCATCAAAGAAATGGCAGTTTATGCTCGGCAGGTGAAATACCTGACTTCATTTATGATTTAGATACCATTGCTGGTGAACTGGTTGCTCGCATTTTTTTCGGTCGCAGAATTGATACCGACCGAGGCCCGGATTCAAACCAAATAGAATGCCGCTTAGATTATAGTGCCCCCGACACCGCAAATGAATCACCTCAATACGATGTGTTTACAAGCGAGTGCTAACACAAGTGCTAACACATTGGCGCGCGGCTCGTTGGGCATAACCTTGTATCTAAGCGGAGCCCCTTTATCTAACTTACTCTCGACTGCAACGCCATAAATAAAACGCAGCTGGTATTACAAACAAGGTTAGAAGAACAGCACTCAACATTCCCCCAACCATAGGCGCTGCAATCCGGCTCATCACCTCCGATCCCGTTCCTGAACCAAATAAAATGGGCAATAACCCCACAATAATCGCCGCTGCAGTCATCATTACAGGACGAATACGCAGACCCGCCCCACATTCAATGGCCTTAACCAAATGGGCGTTAGTCAAAGGTACATTCTTTGTTTTATGGTCATGCAATAAGTCATCGTAGGCTTTATTCAAATACACCAGCATGATCACGCCAATTTCTACCGCCACCCCAGCTAGAGCAAATAAAGCCAACACCTACTGCCACAGAAAAATGGAAATCGGCTAGATAAATTAACCAAACACTACCGACCATAGCGAAAGGCAGTGTTCCCATAATAATGGCAACTTCAAAAAACCGTTTAAAATTCAAATACAATAAAATGACAATAATGCATAACGTCAGCGGAATAACATACGTCAACTTAGCTTTAGCGCGCTGCATATACTCATACTGCCCTGCCCAAGTAATCGAATACCCAGCGGGTAACACGATATTATCGCTCACAACCTGCTGTGCGCGTTCAACATAGGTCCCAACATCAATATCTTCTATATCAATTAACGACCAACCGTTCAGTCGTGCATTTTCTGATTTAATCCCGTTGGGACCATCTTCAACATACACATAAGCAAGATCACCTAAGGAAATTCGCTGCCCACTAGGAGTGACCATAGGCAATACAGATAATTGCTCTGGCGAATTACGATAATCTTGCGGATAACGTAAATTCACAGGGTAGCGCTCTAAACCTTCTACAGCTTGGGTAACATTAACACCGCCAATGGCAGTGGCGATCACTTGCTGTACATCACTGATATTTAGCCCGTAACGAGCCGCCTTTTCCCGTTGAATATCTATATTAATATACCGACCTCCGCTCACCCTTTCAGAGTAAACCGAAGCGGTACCAGGCACGTCGCTTAAAATCACTTCTAATTGTTGACCTATCTTCTGTATCGTCGATAAATCAGGCCCCGCTATTTTTATGCCTACCGGTGTTTTTATTCCTGTTGCTAGCATATCAATACGGGTTTTTATGGGCATCACCCAAGCATTAGTCACACCGGGAAAACGTATTAATTCGTCGAGATCTTTTCGCAAGCTTTCAGAACTCACGCCCGGTCTCCATTGGTCTTTAGGTTTAAGTTGAATAAAGGTTTCAATCATAGTTAAAGGCGCAGGATCCGTTGCGGTTTCTGCTCTACCCACTTTACCTAGTACGGTTTTCACTTCAGGAAGGGTTCGGATTAGCTTGTCAGTTTGTTGAAGTAGTTGCCTTGCTTGTCCTATTGAAATACCTGAATAAGTGGTTGGCATGTACATTAAGTCGCCTTCATCAAGAGGAGGAATGAATTCACTGCCTATTTTGTTGATTGGGTACATACCCAGACAAAGTACAATTAGCGCTGACACTAAGGTTGTTTTAGGAAAACGCAAAACCTTTTGTAGCACAGGTATATAAACAAAGGTCAACAAACGATTTATTGGATTTTTATGTTCGGGTAGCACTCTACCCCGAATGAAATAGCCCATTAAAACAGGCACCAATGTTACCGCCAGCGCAGCTGACGCTGCCATTGCATAAGTTTTGGTAAACGCCAGAGGTGCAAACATTCGGCCTTCTTGTGCTTCTAAAGTAAAGATAGGAAGAAAACTGACCGTAATAATGAGTAAGCTAAAAAATAACGCAGGCCCCACTTCACTGGCTGATTGTATAACCAATTGCCATCGATTTTCTTTAGTTAAGGGCGTAGTCTCCATATGCTTATGCATGTTTTCTATCATCACTATAGCACCGTCAATCATAGCGCCAATCGCAATCGCTATGCCGCCTAAAGACATAATATTCGCGTTAAGCCCTTGTATCGACATTATGATAAAGGCTACAAAAATCCCCACAGGCAAACTAATGATTGCCACTAAAGATGAGCGTACATGAAATAAGAACACCACACACACCAGTGCGACAACCGCAAACTCCTCTAGAAGTTTATGAACTAAGTTATTAACTGCATTTTCGATTAACCTAGAACGGTCATACACAGGCACAATTTCGATGCCTTTTGGTAACCCTTTTTTCAATTCTTCAAGCTTTTGCTTTACCCCTTCAATAACCTGTTGCGCATTTTCTCCATAGCGCATCACAATAATACCCCCAACAGTTTCGCCCTCGCCATTGAGTTCAGCTACACCGCGACGCATTTGAGGGCCGATAACAATCTCTGCAACATCTTTGAGCCTTAAAGGTACTCCATTTTTATTAGTGCCCAATGGGATTTGAGCCAAGTCATCAATACTCTCGATATAGCCTGTAACACGAACCATATATTCGGCCTCGGCCATTTCAATGACCGACGCGCCAATTTCTTGATTGCCCCGTTGCATGGCATTTTGAATGTGATATAGCGGAATATTAAAAGCACGCAAACGCTCAGGGTCCACTTGCACTTGATATTGTTTAATTACCCCTCCTAATGGCGCAACCTCAGAAACACCGTCAACTGTTTGCAATTCATATTTTAAAAACCAATCTTGAAGGCTTCGCAATTCACTTAAGTCATGTTGTCCCGTTTTATCAGTTAAAGCATACAAGTAAACCCAACCTACGCCTGACGCGTCTGGTCCAAGCTGTGGCACAACATTATTGGGTAATTGCGGCGATACTTGATTGAGATATTCCAACACCCTTGAACGAGCCCAATAGATA
>CAYUZL010000332.1:0-3650 GCA_964449725.1 uncultured Alteromonas sp.
CCCTTTGCCGTGGTTGAACAATCACTTGAACTCTTACAACGTGCAAGTTGCTCGTCGACAGTCAGGAAGTAGTGCAGACGTAGGGGGGCAAATTGACTGTGCGGTTGGGGAAGATGACTTAGAAGATTGTGAATTGTAATCAGTGCTAACTGCTTAAGGAGTAATACCGAAAAAGGTATCCAGATCACCCTTATTGATACGGATACCTTACCTTCTTTACCTAATAAAACCTTATTAGAGTCCATTGAAGCAAAAAATATTGAGGTTCCCTACCATTGCAGAGACGGTTTTTGCGGTGCATGCAGGTGTAAGTTAATTAAAGGCGACGTAGATTATACAGTAGACCCTTTGGCCTTTATTGATGACGATGAAGTGCTACTTTGCTGTAGCGTTCCACTAACTGATGTAACACTAAAACTTGAATAATTATTGAGAATAACAAGTAAGAGAAGAACACACCGGCGAAGATTGAAAGCTCAATACAACTCCGGTGTAATCATTGTCTCTAAATTAAATAGCGTCCAGCGACACACCTAAACGTTGTGCCACTTCAATGTAGGTTTCAACAACACTACCTAAGCCTTGGCGGAAGCGGTCTTTATCCATCTTTTTACGGGTTTCTTTGTCCCATAAGCGACAGCCGTCTGGCGTAAACTCATCACCTAACACTAGGTTTCCATCAGCATCCACACCAAATTCGAGTTTGTAATCCACTAAGATTAAACCCGCTTTATCAAACAAGTCTTTTAGAATACCGTTCACTTCGAATGTAGCTTTCTTCATTGCCGCAATTTGTGCTTCTGTGGCCCATCCGAATGAAGTAATGTGATAATCGTTTATCATTGGGTCGTGTAATGCATCATTTTTAAGGAAAAACTCAAACACTGGCGGTGCTAAGTCTTTACCTTCTTCAACCCCTAAGCGCTTCACTAACGAACCTGCTGCAACGTTTCTAACAACACATTCAACTGGGATCATGTCCAGCTTTTTAACCAATGAATCCGTATCCGAAAGCAGTTTTTCAACTTGAGTAGAAACCCCGGCTTCTTCCAACTTCGTCATAATAAAGTGATTAAACTTGTTATTCACTTCACCTTTGCGATCGAGTTGCTCAATTTTTTCACCATCGAATGCTGAGGTGTCATTTCGAAATTCAAGTACAAGAAAATCTTCGTTGTCGGTAAAATAAACGGTTTTAGCTTTACCGCGATACAACTCTTGTTGTTTTTGCATAATGTATTCCAATTAAACGTCTTCCAATTAAACGTTTTCTAATTAAATATCTAAGTTGTTTTTCGACATTGTGTCAGCGAAAGGCTCAAATAATTCAGTAACTTGATTAACCTCGAAAGGTTCGCTGTCTTCGGTCATAAAAGTAACGATTGTTTTCTCATTTTGAGAGACGACTTTTAAGCGGTAATCTCCAACTTCAAGCAGTTTCTTTTTTGTAGAAAGTAAATTAGACCACCAACCAGCCCCAGGACCAGTATAAGAAACAAAAACCAAACCATTAGATTTGTCTAAATCTTTAACATCGAATCCTAGATTTCTCATTACTAGCTGAAGCCTTGGCCACGTTATATCGTAAATACCATCGATAACAAAGGCAGGTTCGCCATCGGCATCAAAACCTAATTCGGTATCTAGACCTTGTTTAATTTTACGGCGAACTTTCGTTACTTTAACACCTTGTTGGTATTCGTAGTGGGCGATAACTTTATTCAGTACATCCACTTCTTCTGTTCTAGCGATTACATCTTCACGGGTTTCAACTATGTCGTCGTTTATTGATTTAGCATAATCTTTCAATTTAACACTAAGTTCAGCGGTACGCCCATGAGGCTCCATTGCAAGATCAAATTCGAATACCCTGCCCACTTCGCTTTTCTTATCAATGACGGTGTACCATTTGCCTGGTATTGTTTCAGTCGCTAACATCCAATCAGTCACTAACACGCCGTTGTCTTCATCGAAAGATGCAACTCCGACATCGTTTTCGTCTAAATAATTTAACAGCGTATTCCAAATACTTTGGTTTAGTGCTTCGCTATCATTGACCTGGTCAAATTTAACTTTCGCACTTTTGCTACCCTCTTCAATATAACTACCTGAAACAATAGGCACAACTAGGGAAGGAGATGCGACAACTAACTTTTTGCCAACATGGTTTTTAGGTGCATTAGGACCTAATTTAGGTAATTCAAATTCACCGGTAAAATTCGGATTGTCTAAATCTTCGGGAACTTTAATAGGTTCAACCGCTTCAGCCTCAATGTAATCGAAACTCCCTGAAGCTTGTCTACTTTTTTCTACGCTACTGCATCCGAAACCAGCAGTTAATGCCATACCCAGAATTACACTGAATTTAATCTTCATTGCGTTCTCTTATTCTTATTTTGTTAAGCCATATTCGATAAGTATGTCTTCGAGTGCTTTTTTGCTAGCAAGTTCCGGTAAAACCATAGGGAGTCGTAACATAGCTGACTTCATTATTTGCATTTTGTACAAAGCCCACTTAGGCATAACAGGGTTAGGCTCTATAAATAATGCATGGTGCAATTTTTCGATAGACGCATCGATGCGACGGCAAGCATCAAAATCATTGTTTAATGCACTTTTGCACATTTCAGCCATTGCTTTGGGCACAATATTCGCTGTAACCGAAATTACGCCATGGCCGCCTGCTTCGAGAAATTCACAACTAGAGGCATCATCGCCACTTAGCAACACAAAATCGTCGGGAACCAGTGCTTGGGTTTGTTTTAATCTTTGCATATCCCCTGTCGCGTCTTTCAAACCGACGATGTTAGGGTGTTTTGCAAGCTGAGCTACGGTTTCTGGTAGCATGTCCGCAACAGTGCGCCCAGGTACATTATATAATAAGACCGGTTTAGACGTTGCGTCAGCTACGGCTTCAAAATGCGCAACCATGCCTGCTTGTTGAGGCTTGTTGTAGTATGGCACTACACTTAAAAAACCATCTACACCTAATGCTTCCATTTGCTCGGTTAAAAATACGGCTTCAGATGTAGAATTCGCGCCACTTCCGGCTATAACAGGAATACGTCCAGCTACAATATCAACAGTACTTTTAACAACGTCGACATGCTCTTTAAAGGGCAGTGTTGCAGACTCCCCTGTGGTTCCCACAGACACAATACCGTCGGTTTTATTTTCAACGTGAAATTCGATACAAGCTTCCAAATCTTGATAATCAACATTTCCTTGTTCATCCATGGGCGTAACAAGCGCCACATAACTGCCTTTAAACATAATAACTCCGATAAAACTGAGCGCACATGGTAATTATGTCGGTGCTTAAACACAAGCAATCTACCCATTGGTTTGCTAAAAAAAAGCAGATTTTGCTGATAAATGTTAAAAGTTACCCATTTCGTGATACTTCTCGCTGAATAATGGGCGAATTTGGATTAAAATCTTTGCCATTAATTTACAAAAACTCCCAAGACTGATATTCAGTAATCAACTTAAAAGAGACACAATGAACACATTAAACACTGGCGATAAAGCGCCTAATTTCACATTACTTGACGAAAACTCAAACGCGGTATCCCTAGAACAATTTTCAGGCAAAAAAGTATTTGCCTGAAAATTGTTCTAGGGATACCGCGTTTGAGTTTTCGTCAAGT
>CAYUZL010000333.1:0-7385 GCA_964449725.1 uncultured Alteromonas sp.
CCTATGGGCAATTCGCTTGTTCCCGGTCTGCGGTGGCGTTGTCGGTAGGTGCTGTTTAGCCAAGTTTCAATATTTTGGCCTTGATAACTTAAGCGTAAATTGTGCTCGTGGGGACTGACATCGTTAATGGCTAAACCTTCATCGTCTTCACCCCATAACCACTGGCCGCTGAAACGCGCATTAAAATGTGGCGTTAAAGGTATGGCAACAACATAGTTAACGCTGTCTATTTGCACATTCCCTACATTAATGTACTGCTGTAGCTCATCACTTAGCGACACACGTTCTATGTAATTGTCGATCCACTGACGTGATGCACTGAATCCTAGCTCTATTGCATCGGTTTGGTAATCGATATCAATTTGGGCATTTCTGCCTTGTTCTGTTTCTAGACTAGGCGAGCCTAAAGTGACGCCACGAGGAGTACTGCCATTGAAATAACGTTCAGTGAGTACCGGTGCTCTAAAAGCACTACTTAAATAAAGGCTGGTTGATAAACTTGATGACCATGGGTGCTTAGCGGTTAAGAAAATCGAACTATTGGTATCTGAATCGTTTCTTGGTGTTGCCGAGGAATCTTGTTGGCGTAAATGCTCCAAACGCACCCCTCCAGCAATAGCTGTTTCTTGCCACTGATATAGGGTATCAGCAGAAATTGACCAGGCTTGTTGGTTTGCGTCTAAGTTGCTTCTATCAAACACAACTAGGCCATCGTTACTTATTTCTTGTTCTTTGGCTTCAACCTTACTACGTGCATCTAACGCCGCTTTCCAATTAACGTTCAAACCAAACAAAGAAGCCGAGTCGCTTACACTTAGCCCCCAACTCAACGCCGAATTAGACAATACATTACGCCGTCTTTCTGGCCTTAATATGTCTGTATCTAGGGAGAATTCATGGGCATACACTTTCGCATTCAACCAACTAAATCCTAGCTTAGCTAACCAATGATCGTTAGATGGGTATTCGGTTATTCTTTCAGTGGGTAAATCACTACTCGCCTTGCCCACATTATTTGCCGTTGAAACCAAAAAAAGGGCATCTGTTATTGGCGTAGCCGTAGAGGAATATTTAACCCACCCCGCAGATTGCTCAAAACGGTCAAAAATAGAGGTATTGTCAGCTGCTTCACTATTATTACCGTGACGATAGCTGGCTCCCCAGTGTATATCGCCATTCGCAACTTCGTCGCTTCCGCCTAATACTTGAATATCTCGATAGTCTTGTTGTACGCCATATGCAGCACTGATTTGAGTATCAAATGATGAGGCCAAACGTAAATCTATGCCGCCGCCTAACGCACCGCTCCCCAACTGAGTCGATGCTGCTCCTGGCAACAAATATGCTTGGCCAAGTAACCCGGGAGGAATAAACTCAGCAGTATTACCTGCTCGTCTTTCCGAATGAATAGGAATACCTTCAACTAATGTTTGCACTCTCCACCGAGACAAGCCCCGTATACTCAAGGTTTGCAGTAAGCCTCCTTGCCCATTGAAAGTCACTTCCGGCGCTGAAGTTAATGCTTCTGCAATACTTAATGAGCTGTTTAACGGGCTTCCTTCTATGATAGAAACAGGCAAAGTATCTTGTAAATGATATAAGTAAGAGGGTGTATCTGCGTGTACGACAATGTGTTCATCAACCTCTTCATTGGCAAACAAACTAAATGATACAAATACGGCTATAAAGGGAAGATGTGTTAATTGATAATTCATTAAAGAGAGTGTAATTAGGCCGCTACACCTAGATGCAGCGGCTATTTTTTATTATGTTACTTTATTTTTATAAGCTAGGTAAATCTTGCCCAGGAACCCAAGGCGCACCTGCGCTATGAAGTTTCTGTTCAAACGCAGGAATATCTTGCGTTAAAATGGCATTGAGTGATGTTCTTAGCTCACCTATTTCTTCTTTCGCGATATCTAAACTTCTACGAATAGCTGGAGTAGGGCCATAGGTTGAACGGAATGTACCAATGTTAACATGGCTCAAACGGTCATAAATACCCGGCTCAGTCCATGCGCCTACTTGATTTTTCGCAGGGTTACCGTTCAATTTAGTATCTAATGCGAATAGCTTTTGACTCAATGCTGCGTAGTCTGCATCTAAGTCTCCAGGCGCTTGCGTTGTTCTATGCATTGCCGTTTTCAACGACTTCAAGTGTTTCACTGCATTACTTAACGCCGCGTCCACAGCACTCATCACCCGCTGTGTATCAGACAACTCTTGCCAGAACGCTGCGACTTCAGCTGGATTCACATCTTTTAATGCACCCGCTTTACGCAAAGGTTCAACTTCAAAGGTTTGCGCTGTTTGCAATTCAGTAATAACACCATCTACTTCTTTACTCATTGTCACACTATAAGTACCTGGTGCAACCATCATTCCCTGTGGGGTTCTACCTTGAGAAGTAACTGCTTGGAAAGCAGGCCAACGTAAATCCCATGTAGCGCGGTGAAATCCTTTGCTAGCTTTTGCTGACATGCGGCGAACAACGTTTCCAGCCTTATCTTTAATAGTAAACCAAATTACAGGCGGAACTTCACGAGCTTCAACTTCAAGCTCATCCCAAGAGGGAAACGGCACTGTATTGTCGTCTTTCTTTAATGCCTTTTCGTTTGCTTGGCGTGTCGCTTTATGTGACTTAATGTCGTCTTTTAAGTAGTAAGTAAAGGTTGCACCAAACTCAGGATTAGGCGCTGCATATAAGGTTGCACCATGGTTGCCTTTTGCTCCTCGCCCTAATGGCGCACGCTCGATATACCACCAAGCTTTACGTGTAGGGAATAAGATAGCTTCTTGTTCTAGTGCTTTTTCAGACACATCTCTCAGCGCAGTATAATCATCAAGAATGAAGAAACCTCGGCCAAAACTCGCACCTACAAGATCATTTTCACGACGTTGTATTGCTAAATCACGAAATGAAATCGTCGGTACACCACCTTCTAGTTTCACCCATTTCTGACCGCTATTCGGGCTAAAGAACAACCCAAACTCAGTAGCAGCGAACAATAAGTCTTTATCAACGTGATCTTGTACCATGCGCCATACAAGATGGTTGTCAGGTAAATCACCCGCGATAGACTTCCATGACTTACCTCGGTTAGTACTTTTCAATAAATAAGGTGTGAAATCACCGTATTTATGATTATCTAAAGAGATATACACCGTATCGGCATCGAACAAATCGGCTTTTATGTCATTAATAAAGGCAGTATCGGGCACTTTTGGCAAGTTACCGACTTCAATTTTACGCCAGTTTTGGCCACCGTTATCGGTTACCTGAATGTGACCATCATCTGTACCTGCGTAAATAAGCCCTTCTTGAACGGGCGATTCAGCTAACGAAGTAATAGTAGAAAACTGAGACATAGCGAAGATATCCCAAGGGCCATCCCAGCTTTGCTGTCCACCCATGATAGGTTGACGTATTCTTTCTAGATTTTTAGTTAAATCACCCGATATAGCAGTCCACGAATCACCTCTATCTTCTGAACGCCACACGCGATGTGATGCGTAATAAAGTCTGCTTGGCTTATGTGGGCTAACTAAAATAGGTGCATCCCAGTTAAAACGTTCGGCACTTTCACCTTTTTCAGGTTGAGGTTGAATATAAACAATTTCACCGTTGGTACGGTCGTAACGCGTTAGGTTACCTTGTTGCCATTCAGCATAAACAATATCTGGATTGCCAGGCTCTGTTGCAGGCTGATGACCGTCACCAAATAACACCACTTGCCAATCGGCGTTTAAAATACCGTGAGAGTTATCTGTGCGAGAAGGTCCGCCTTGAGTATTATTGTCTTGTGTTCCACCATAAATATTATAAAACGGCGCGTCGTCATCAACGGCAACTTTATAGTATTGAGTGATGGGTAAATTGTTTACATAACGCCAATTTTCACCTTGGTCGTAACTTTCATAAATACCGCCATCAGACCCAACAATCATGTAGTTTTTATCAGAACCCACAAACTCCATAGCATGGTTATCTGAGTGCTTATGTTCTTCTTTCATTGTGGTAAAGGTTTTACCGCCATCATGAGACTGCTGCATACGCACACCAGCCAAAAAAATATGATCGAAATAATGAGGGCTAACATAAAGTTCTTGATAGTAATGTGGACCCGTGCCTCCAGCTACCGCATCAGCACCTTTAACCCATGATGCACCGCGATCAGACGAACGGTAAACTGCGCCAGTACGACGTTCAGTTTCAATGGCTGCATAGACTACATCCGGTTGCATTGGCGAAATGGCTAAGCCTATTTTACCCAACTCTCCTTTCGGTAAGCCTTGGGTTAATTTAGTCCATGTTTCGCCGCCATCTACTGATTTGTGTAAACCTGAATTCGGGCCACCGCCATAATAAGCAGCAACAGTACGGTGGCGCTGCCATGTTGCAGCGTACAATACGTTAGGATCTCTTGGGTCAATAATAAGATCGGTAACACCGGTCCATTGGTCATCGCCTAATGTGCGTTCCCAATCTTTACCGCCATTGGTCGTTTTGTATAAACCTCGCTCACCACCTTCAGCCCAAAGATTACCTTGAACTGCAACCCAAACAACATCTGAGTTTGTCGGATGAACTATAATTTCTGAAATATGTTGGCTGGTTTTTAAACCCATGTTTTTCCATGAGCCACCGCCGTCTTTACTCAAGTAAATACCATCGCCAAAACTAATATGGCGACCACCGACGTTTTCTCCAGTTCCTACCCAAACGTTTGCACTATTTTGAGGGTCGAGAGCAACAGCACCGATGGCATAAACGTCTTGGTTATCAAATACCGGTTTCCACGTCACACCAGCATTAATTGTTTTCCAAACGCCACCAGAACCAGCGCCAACGTACCAAACGCTTTCATCGTTAGGATCAATGGCGATGTCTGCAATCCGACCTGACATAAACGCAGGTCCAATGTTTCTTAACGATAAGCCTTTAAATGTCGCGCTAGACAAAGTTGATGTATCTTCATCTCCTTTCTTAGCTGCGAACGTATTTGAACAAAAAACGGTAACGCAAAGCACCGTAGTCATTACTACAGGCCTAATTTTGTTAAACATGGTTTTCCCCTAGACATTTTTATTTTTTATAATGGCACAAACTGCGTGGGTACAGTGTTCATGAAATATTTAGATCATGAATCAGGCTAAATTAAATCACTCAGCTTCAGCCTTGAACTGAGTTACGATGAACTCACTAAATAATCAGCGGAGATGCGCGGCCAGAAAAATGCAGATATTAAATGAGTTTCACAATGAGCAATGGCAAAGAAGATAGAAACAAAAAAGCCCTTTAAATATAAAGGGCTTTTAACATCAAAGATTGTCAGTTTTAGCGTTTTTCGCCCTGACTCAATTCAATTTTAGAAAAAGTCACTTGGGTATAATCTCCATTTTTGAAATCAGTTTCCCAATCCCCTGTTCCACCACAACCCGTTCCCCAAAATGCGTGTTTCGTACCGCCATTGCATTGGTTGTATGCGCCCGCTTTAAAGTAATGCCAATCTCCCGTGTAGCCTTGAGGATGGTCTTTGCTGTCTACCTTACCGTAAGGATCAACGTTATCTGCTAGATTAACGGTGTATTTAATCGTTTCTTTTCCTTCAGCGGTAAAGGTCAAATACATGGTGTCTTTGTATACGTTAATTTCGTAACTAAAGTCTTCACCTAATGCTATTCCTGCGGCTTTAGGATCATTAGGGTTTTCCCACGTATTTCCCCACACTGGATAAGCGATATCAGTGCGATTTGGATCGTCTTTAGGAAGGTTTCGCTCATAGTTCCAAAATACAGAACCAGTCTCGTGATTTGGGAATTTTTTAAAGTAAATTTTAATTGGCTCGTTACCATAGCCAAAACCATCTACAGGAACTTTATCTTTACCCGCATGAATTTGACCAACAACAACAGAATAGGTTGGTTTTAATTCAGGCTTGCGGCTGTTTACTGCTACGTGGTCAACATGCAGAGTTGCATTCAGTTTACCGCCAATTTGAGCAAACGCGTCTGCATTTTTGTGCGACGCAATTGCAAAGTTATTCTTAGGCGCTTTTGTTTTGATGCTGGAATCAAACCCACGCATCATATGCCTAAGTTCACTTCTTGTATTTTTAGAGTTTGCAGTGGTAACCGCTACGTTAGGGCTGGTAAACACCACTTCACCACTGTCATTAACATAAAAGTAGTCATCGTGAGTATAGGCTTGAATGTCTTTGGTCTTTATTTGATCTGGCTTGCCATCATTATTGGCATCCTGAGGTAATGTAATATTCCAGTATGATAAATCGATCACTTGCCCTGGGTGTACAAGGGCGCTTTTTATCTCTGCTTTACTTGCATCTGAATCGGTGCTTGAACACCCCACTCCCGCAATTGCGGTAACCACAGAAATACCGGCAAGGCTTAATAATCGTTTGTTAGACGATAAGCTCAAAATTTCTTTCAGTAACATAAATAGCTTCTCTTGATTCGCTTGAAAATTGATTACTCTCTACTTCAGGCCATAGAGAATAAAGATCTATCAAGCAGAGTACAACTAGTCTGGTGCTTTGTTATAGAAAAGTTTGACTGAATCAAAAGCCTTTTTCTTTTCTCCAGTTGGAGACATTAACCCTTTTCTGTTGAAGTCTTTTTGAAATTTTCCGTGAATACGCCTAGGGCTGCGAAAATCCATTAAAATCCATGGTGATACGCCAGACCAACCGTCAATAGTCTCCAACATTTTAAAGGTTTTATCGTATACCTCTGCTTGAAACTCTTCTGTCCATCTTTCGGTTTTATCACCGTGCATTCCTTGCACTGCGCCCGCACCAAATTCACTAATTATAACGGGCTTGCTATAGGGAATATGCCAGCGAGTCCGTTCTAATTTTTCTGATAGACCTTCATACCAACCGATATATTGATTAAAACTAACAATGTCGACAATATCCGATAACGGATCAGACACTATAGCCAAGTTTTCATCTTCTTTGTCGTAGTGTTTTTCCATAGCTGCGCTAATTAAACGACTACCATCTAAACGCTCTGCTTCTTTAGCCAAGCGAGATAAAAAGGCGGTTCTAGATTCGGTCACAGGTGTTTCATTGGCAATAGACCAAATAACAACCGCTGCCCGGTTTCTATCACGCACAATCATTTCGGTTAACTGTTTCTCTGCTTTTTTATAGGTTGCTTCGTTTGTCCAATTAATTGTCCAATAAACCGGTATTTCAGACCAAACAAGTAACCCCAGCTCTTCTGCAATTCGAACTGCACTTTCACTATGGGGATAATGGGCCAAGCGCACGTAATTTGCGTTTAGTTCTTTTACTTTGTTAAGAAGATAGCGAGCTTGTACTGCATTTTTTTCTCTCCCCCCTCCATCTACAGCATTTTCC
>CAYUZL010000334.1:0-6227 GCA_964449725.1 uncultured Alteromonas sp.
TTTAACATGCCGACCACTGACCGACATAAAAACCGAAGAAACACGACAATCGGCCATTAATTCCATTTCATTAATCGCCCTTTGCACTGATTTTACAACCAGATTTAAGTCGTTAACGCCCCCTTTATCCATTCCTTTAGATGGATGAGTACCCACCCCCACTACACTGAGGGTGTCGTCGGCTAATAATTCTCCTACTACGGCTTTCACGCAAGTAGTACCAATATCAAGCCCAACAATTAAATTGCGCTCTGGGGTTTTAGACATCCGTTCGGTTCTCATTGTTCTCTTTATTATTGTCTCGCCACCCTACTGCTAAGCCAGTATCGTAGCGCAAATCTACATAATCGATTGCCTTCCCCTCGGTTACCAATAAAGGGTAGACATCGACAAATCGTTGCAGCCTGTCCATGAATTCTTGTCTTCCTAAATTCAGGTCAATGCCATTATTTAACTGTATTCGCCAAGCGAAACGTTCGCTTAACGACAATTCTTTAATTGTTAAGCCACTTGAGCTAAGTAACAACTCCATCGCATGAAAGCCTTCAAGCGCAGTGATTTCACTTCCCCCAGGGCCAAATAACGTTGGCAATTCTAATATTGACGAGTCAACACTAAACGTCTCACCATATTGGTTTAGCACCATATCGCCATTCCAAGTGGCCACGGGTGTTTGCTCAACTAAATAAATCTGTAAGGTATGGGGCCATTGTTTTCGAATCGATGCCCGATATACCCATGGTTGCTGCTCTATTAATTGATGTACTTGATTGACATCTAGTTCAAAAAAACTTCCGGGTTGCTCAGTGCGGATCACTCGCTCTAAATTACCCAATTTTAAATGCTCAAACTGTCCACTAAACTCGATCACCTGTACGGGCGATTGTTGCTCATCTTTCAAATAATCTCGAATCACACAGCTGAAGTAAACTAACCCAGCAACAACCAGAATAAAAAAGATAAAACCACTAAGGCTTTCTGGTCGTTTAATTAGTTTCACTAGCGCACCTCTTTGGGCACAGCAAAGTTCTTATCAAAGCTAGTTGCAGCTACATCCATAACCAGTTGTTCAAAGGACATTCCTGCAACTTTTGCAGCCTTTGGTACCAAACTCGTTGCAGTCATGCCAGGGATCGTATTGAGCTCTAGCAAATAAAACTGCCCATTAGCACCTCGCATCGCATCAACACGTCCCCAGCCCGATGCCGACAACACACTGAATGCACGCTCTGCTAAAGCACGTAAATCATTTTCTTCTTGTTCACTCAAGCCTGCAGGACAAAAATACTCTGTAGTTCTATCTTGGTATTTTGCAGCGTAATCATAAAATGTATTCGGTGTAGACATACGAATTGACGGTAATGCCTTATCTCGCAAGATACCAATGGTGAATTCGTCACCTTCGATATATTGTTCAATTAACACTTGATGGTCGTATTCAAAAGCTGTTTTTACGGCTTGAGCAAGTGCATTCGCGCAGCTCACTTTGGCCATGCCAATACTCGACCCTTCTCGGGCAGGTTTAACCATCACCGTACCGCTCATTTCGTCCATTATAGCCTTACAACTAGAGGGGTCAAAGGATGATTTATCTGCCACGCGATAATTTGCGGTAGGTAACCCACAGGTTTGCCAAATTTGTTTGGTATGAATTTTATCCATGGCCAAAGAAGACCCTAATACACCACTTCCAGTATAAGGAATATTCATAAATTCCAATGCGCCTTGAAGTGTACCGTCTTCGCCTCCACGACCGTGAAGCATGATCACAACTCGATCTACCTTCAATGTAGACAAGGTATGTAGTGGCGTATCGGCCGGATCAAATTTAAATGCATCAACACCGCTTGTTAACAATGCGTTTAAAACTGCTTCACCAGAATTTAGTGAAACCTCTCGTTCCGCTGATGCGCCGCCCATTAACACGGCTACTTTACCCAAGTTCATTGACTATCTCTTTGCGTATCTAATTTTCGATTAACCAGTGATTTGGCTATTTGACTGACGTTTCCTGCACCTTGTGTCATTACAATATCACCGTTACTGACAATATTGTCTAAAATTCCATCTAATTTTGAGATATTCCCCACATATACAGGCTCTACGTCTCCTCGCTGACGAATAGAACGGCACAGAGATTTACTGTCTGCGCCATCAATGGGGTGTTCACTGGCAGCGTAAACATCGAGCATTAGCAGCGCGTCAACACCTGACAACACATCGACAAAATCTTCGTATAAATCTCGAGTACGGGTATAGCGATGGGGTTGGTAAATCATGACAATTTTGTTGTCTGGCCAATTTGTCCGTGCTGCGCTTAACGTTGCTTTTACTTCTGTAGGGTGATGCCCATAATCATCAACTAGCGTAAATTCACCTTGTTTACATGGGATACCAGATGTCACGTCGAAACGGCGCCCAATTCCACCAAACCCTTGAAGGGCAGACAAAATGGCAGAGTCTGCAAGCCCTTCTTCTGTGGCCACTGCTATCGCAGCAAGCGCATTTAAGACATTGTGATGGCCGACCATATTCAACCTAATCGAAAGGTCTTCATAACCTTGCCTTTTAGCGACAAATTGGGTCTGATTAAAATGACTAGTTATGGCCTCAGCACGATAGTCATTATCTGCATTGATTCCGTAGGTCGTCACACTGCGACCTATTCGACTGCGTAACGACTGAATAACCAGATCATCGCCACATACCACTGCATGACCGTAAAACGGCAAGTTGTGTAAAAACTCAATGAAGGTATCTTCCATTTTAGAAAAATCACCGTCATAGGTATCCATGTGATCAGCTTCAATATTGGTCACTACTGACACCATGGGCTGAAGGTGTAAAAATGATGCATCGCTTTCATCAGCTTCTGCAATCAAATAGCGGCTACTGCCCAATTTCGCATTGGTACCCGCACTATTTAAAAGGCCGCCAATAACAAATGTAGGATCGGTGTTCGCCTCTGCAAATATAGTCGCAATTAAGCTGGTAGTCGTGGTTTTTCCATGAGTCCCCGCTACGGCAATTCCATAACGGAAACGCATCAATTCTGCTAGCATTTCTGCCCGGCGAATAATGGGAATACGATGCTCTTTGGCATATAGAATTTCAGGGTTACTTTCGTCAATAGCACTAGACACAACAACTACGTTAGCGTTTTTAGGATTATCGAATGCATGGCCAACCATAATATCTGCGCCTAAATTCTCTAAACGCTCGGTCATCGCATTTTTGGCAAGGTCTGATCCTGCGATTTGATAGCCTTCATTTAAAAGTACTTCAGCTATCCCACCCATACCTGCACCGCCAATACCAATGAAAAAGATACGAGTGACTTTGCGCATTTGTGGACTTTGAAAGTTCAAATCTGCGGGCATGGTTATTCCTTAATATACTGTGTGCATGTTGCGACTAATTGTTCGGTCGCATTATTGGGTAAACACTCGGTTGCTACTTTTCCCATCTCGGCACACAGGCTGGGTTGTGTAATCCATGAGGATAACAAATCGGGTAATTTCAATGCCAATTCAGATTGGCGGACGACCACAGCAGCGCCTTTTTGTTCTAAATACTGGGCATTTTTTGTTTGGTGATCATCAACGGCATGAGGTAAGGGTACAAAACAGGCGGCAATGCCGGCTTTCGCCACTTCAGATACGGTTAATGCGCCGGCTCTGCATACTACCGCATCAGCCCACTGATAGGCACCGGCCATATCGTCAATAAAAGAAACAACATTGATATTCCCAGCACAATTTTGATAATAAGCACTTACTGCGTGCTCATTATCTTTTCCAGACTGATGACAAATATCAATAGTATGATCCGCTGACAGTTTTTGAATACATTCTGGAAGTGTTTCATTAAGTACTTTTGCCCCTAAACTACCTCCAATAACCAATAAACGAAACGGACGAGATTGAGCTTCTGTTGGGCTTTCGTTTACAGGTTGGCTTTCGTTCACAAAATAGTGCTTTTCAATGATATCTTCGCGAACGGGATTACCTACAATATGGAGTTGCTCAGCCTTTTTATTAAACGCACTAGCTGCACTTGGGAAGCCCAAAAATACCTGTGAGGCAACTTTCCCCAGCAATTTATTGGTCAGTCCTGCCACTGCATTTTGTTCGTGAATAATAACAGGTTTACCCATTAATTTTGCGGCCACAGCGCCTGGAAAACTGGGATAACCACCAAAACCAATAACAACATCTGCCTTGTATTGACGAATAGGTTTAAAAGCGGAGAAAACACTTTTCACCAAACCCAACAAAGCCGATATTTTATGTATAAGGCCTTTTGCTCTAAGCCCTTTTACCGGTAAAAAGTGAATTGGGAAACCGTGTTTGGGAACAAGTTCGGCTTCCATTCTATCGGCCGTACCTAACCAAATAATGTCCCAGCCCTGCTGCTTTAACTGTTTAGCCACAGCCAAAGCCGGAAAAATGTGTCCACCGGTACCACCTGCCATAATTACTGCGCTAGGCATTTGCGGCTCCTTCTGGTGGTATTTCTTGGCTCTCAGGGTTGGCTTTATGTTTGTTCTTTTTGGCTTTGTTTGAACCTTTACTAATGGCCTGAATACCTTCTACTTTACATTCAAAATCTATGCGCATCAGCACCGCAACGGCAATAGTCATGATGATCAAACTTGAGCCCCCGGAACTCACCAGAGGTAAGGTCAAGCCTTTTGTGGGTAATATTCCTGCGCTTGCGCCTACGTTTACTGCCGTTTGAAAACTAAACCAAATACCGATTGCGTAGGCAAAATAACTTTCGAAAGGACGAGATTGCTCCATGGCTTGTTGGCCGATAAGAAGCGCTTTAATAACTAAAAAGAGCAGTAAAAGTAACACAACCATCACACCCACAAACCCTAGTTCTTCTGCAAGTATTGCCATGATGAAATCGGTGTGCGCTTCAGGTAAAAATTCCAACTTTTGTAAGCTATTCCCCAGTCCTTGACCAAACACACTGCCACGGCCATAAGCCATTAGTGATTGGGTTAATTGATATCCGCTACCAAAGGGGTCTGCCCAAGGATCTAGAAAAGACGTGACTCGTCGTAGGCGATATTCTTCAAACACAATAAGGGCAACCACGGCCATTAACCCTACGAACACCAAGGCAAAGAACTGCCAGAGTCTAGCACCCGCCAAAAACAATAAGCCTATAGTGGTGGTAAACATCACCACCACAGTACCGAAATCAGGCTGAAGCAGTAGCAAAAGTGCCAGCAAGAAAAAAACCACCAGAGGCTTGATAAAACCTTTTAAGTTTTCGGTGACTTCTTCATAACGACGTACTAAATAACCAGCTAAATACGCAAAGAAAAATAGCTTGGCAACCTCTGCGGGTTGCACAGTAAAGCCAGCAATGAGTATCCAACGCTTGGCTCCATTTACCGTGTGTCCAATAACTAACACTGCCAGCAACGACAATATCGCGACTAACAATAACCAAGGGTTAAGCTTTTGCCATAAGTGCATAGGTACTTGCACAAATACCATACCAGCAATTATAGCTGCAATGAGGTATACACCATGACGAATAGCAAAATGAAATGGGTTGTCGAAAAGTCGATCGGCAACTGGCATAGACGCAGACGTCACCATAATTAAACCAATGGCCATTAACGCTAAAGACGCGTAAATGAGTCCGTTGTCATAGACTTTATGCTGAATGTTAGTGTTTTCCATTACGCCGCCCAACGTTGAATTGCTTGTGCAAATACTTGCGCTCGGTGAATGTAGTTATCAAACATATCAATACTTGCACAGGCTGGAGACAACAATACGATATCGCCGCTTTTCGCCATATCGAAGGCCATTTTGACGGCGATATCGAGTGAATCAACTTGCAACCTAGCCGACCCTAAACCTTGGAAAAGCTCAGCATCTTTGCCAATGGTGATCACCATAGATACATAACGGTTCATGGCTGGGGCTAAAAGAGATAAATCAGCTCCTTTTGCATCGCCACCGGCAATAAGAATCAGCT
Source organism: uncultured Alteromonas sp. (assembly GCA_964449725.1). Lineage (GTDB taxonomy): Bacteria > Pseudomonadota > Gammaproteobacteria > Enterobacterales > Alteromonadaceae > Alteromonas_F. The sequence goes on from CAYUZL010000334.1 coordinate 6,004, forward strand.
TACCTTCTACTAGCGGACCAATACCTTCTAACGCGGCAAGAGTTGCTCCGGGGTTGGTAGCTTTGGAATCATCGATCCATTGAATATTGTGATTTTGAGCAACAGTAATACAGCGATGTGGCGGTGCCGAAAATGTTTGCACTCTTTCAGCTATGGCATTTAATGACATACCCAATTGATGGGCAATTGCCGCAGCGGCCTGTACATTTAGAATATTGTGTAAC
>CAYUZL010000335.1:0-3203 GCA_964449725.1 uncultured Alteromonas sp.
ATATTGGACTCTGCTAATGGGGATCAAGAATTCCTTGCCAACGGGGCTTCCTGTATTGCTGCACCTGATGGTACTTGGCTAATTGAACCGCAAGTGGGTGTCGAGGGGGTATTTACAGCGGAAATAGCACTTTCAAATGTATTTGAAGAAAGACAAAATTTCGATCCCGTAGGGCATTACTCTCGCCCAGACGTAACGCAATTAACGGTAAATAGAAAAAGACAATCAACAATCAACATAAATGACGAGCAATAACAATGTCAGTACATGAAATAAAGCATCCTCTAGTAAAACACAAACTTGGGTTAATGCGCATGGCAGGCGTAAGCAGCAAAGACTTTCGAGAATTAGCCAGTGAAGTCGGTAACTTACTCACTTACGAAGCAACGCGAGACTTAGTGACTGAAACAGTCAGTGTTGACGGCTGGACTGGCGGTTCGATAAATATCGAAAAGATCAAAGGTAAAAAAATTACAGTTGTACCTATTTTACGAGCGGGCCTTGGCATGATGGATGGCGTGTTAAGGCTTATTCCAAATGCAAAAATTAGTGTCGTGGGCTTGTATAGAGATGAAGAAACACTACAACCCGTGGCGTATTTTGACAAGGTTGTTAAGGGTGTAGAGCAAAGAACGGCGTTAATTGTCGACCCTATGTTGGCTACTGGGGGAACCCTCATCGCCACGATTGATTTACTTAAATTAAAAGGCTGCAAAAATATTTTAGGTTTATTTTTGGTTGCAGCTCCAGAAGGAATTAAAGCCGTTCAGGATGCACATCCTGATGTTCATATTTATACCGCTTCTGTTGATGATAGACTGAACGATAAAGGTTATATTTTACCGGGTCTAGGAGACGCGGGTGATAAAATTTTTGGCACGCGTTAACATTCAACACCTACGATATAGACGGCTAGCTAAGGTCGTCTTTTAATCGCACTCTTTCTTTTCCAAGTTATGGCATTTACGAAAAACCAGTAAATAGTTTAAAACTCATGTTGACTATCTATTGATAGGTATGTAATCTTTACCTCGTTGTTTAAACTAAGTGTTATTTATAAATCAAAACGAGGAATTAAAAATGATTGGATATACTACGATAGGTTCAAAAGACTTACCTAAAGCAGTGGCTTTTTACGATGAGCTTTTAAAATTGGTCGACGCGAAACGTCAAATGGAAATGGATCGTATTAAATTTTATGGTTCAGATGCTGGCGGTGCAATGTTAGCGGTATGTACACCTGCTGACGAAGGAGAGCAAAGCACGGGTAATGGTCAAATGGTTGCTATTCCTGGTGGTTCAGCTGAAGGCGCTGATGCTTTGTATAAAAAAGCGATTGAACTAGGTGCAACCTGTGCGGGTAAGCCAGGACAACGCTTTGATTTTTTCTACGGTGGTTATGTATACGACCTAGATGGCAACAAGCTGTGTTTCTTCCACATGAGCTAAGCGAAATCGAAGCTAACAATGTGGTTGATTAAACAAAAAGAGGCCTAAGTTAGGCCTCTTTTTTATTCTTAATTTCAATTAAACCGCGAGGGACGTTTAAAATTGAAATTAATGTTAAATAAAAGTAAACTTTATGTGCGTATGTCGTGTATGTAATAAATATGATTGAGTAAATGTAGTCAAAAAAATAGTCTGAGTAAGTTAACCACAATCAAGCGAAAGCTTTGGAGTTAGTATGAAACGTTTGTTTTATTTTACGAAGAGTTTTGAAGATGCTGAAGCAATATCAAATGAAGTACATGATTTAGGCATTGATGATCATCATTTTTATGTCGTTTCTAGAAACGAGAAGGAAATTAAAACCCATAAATTGCATGGTTCAAAAAGTTTAGAGAATACACAAATCATTGCCACAACAAAACGCGCTAATATTTCCGCAGTTCTTCTTACCCTCATACCTATGGTGTTTATTGCCTTAACCACCAAATTTCATTTGCAGCAGCCTTTGATCTACATGGTAATCGCTTTGTTGATTTTTGTCGGGGCTCGGGTACTGACAGGGTTGGCGTGTGCTTCTTTTGATGATTATTTTAAAGGTGTGTTTGACGATCATTTAGACAGAGGCGAAATTTTGATCGTCATTGATGTAGATCACAGCCAGTCAAAAATAATTGCGGATCAACTAAACAAACACCCAGCAGCCAGTTTTATTGCTGAAGGTACCAATGTCGGATCGCCAATACCGACGTAATGACAGGTTTAATGTTGGCGAAGTATTTCCATCAATTCGATGTAATAATGCTTCGCCAGCTCGAAACTTCGAAAACGTTTTGCCATTTCCCGAGTTAGTCCTCTCATTTTGTACATAATAAAAAAGCACTGCTTTTCTAACTCTTTTAGTTTTAAATCGTACTGAACCATTTCGTAGATATCCGCTTCACCTATATCTTTATCTAGGCTGTTCAGCCAGTCTAACTGCTCTTGAGATAACATTCCTGACATAGTGATAGTGTGGTGTAATGTATTGAAAAGTGTTTTAGGTTTAAAGTCGCTGCTTTCTTTTAATTCTACATGGTGCAAATCGAGTAACTGAGAGCTAATAGAGAACCATTCATTGAGACTTTTATGTTTGATTTGAAGACGTTCACGTTCCTGTAACGGGCGGCTCAATGTGTATTTTGTCCAAGTGTCACCGCGTAAACCAATTAGAACCCTTAGGGCCGCATTGCTTATTTTATCTGTGTGTGCGGAAGTAGGAATGCGAACTAATTCCAACACTCCATCCCAGTTGTGCGGGCCATTTTTTACGAAAGAAAAATACAATATAGTCAGCCAGGATGAAACGGAAATAATTTGACCATCAATACATAGTTGTTCATGAGATTTTCCGAACGGATCCCCAAAACCGTCAGCTCGTTCATTTTGTTCTAAAAGTGCTCGGCTAACTATGGGAGGTAAATGAGGCATGCCATCTGTAATATTTTTTGCAATGGTACAGTGAATTCGGCGCTTTTTACGTTGTACAAATGTCAGCGTTTCCTTTTTTTTCGTTAACTCATGAGGCATATGAACAAATCCAATATTTGACAAGATGTTTGCAATAAACACTTCTTCTTTTCTTGCTTCACTCAGTTCGAGTTCTTGGCTTATTGCCAGTGACAAAACGGCTCTTAGTACACTATGATCAAATTTAACTCGTATTTGTTCTTTTAATACTGTGAGTTTTTGCAACAGTATTGGGTATTGCCCAAGGC
>CAYUZL010000336.1:0-4096 GCA_964449725.1 uncultured Alteromonas sp.
TTATAATTTAATTCAAATGACTTTATTTAATGGCAGAACTTAACCCTCTTGTTATCGCGAATTGGAAACTGAATGGCGGTATTGATTTACTTTGTACGTCAGTAGCGGCGTTTATTGGTAAACATTTTGAAACTGACATCGCGATATGCCCGCCTTATATCTATATGCGAGACATGCTGAATTTTCTTCAGCATTCAGAAATTATTGTTGGTAGTCAAAATATCAGTAAATACGCTTCTGGGGCATATACCGGAGAGACTTCTGCAAAAATGGTAAAACAAGCCGGCGGTGGTTTGTGTTTGATTGGTCACTCTGAGCGTCGCCAAATGTTTGGTGAAAGTAATGCGAGTTGCCAGATTAAAGTCAACCAAGCTCTTGAAGTCAATTTAATGCCAATATTGTGTATTGGTGAAAACCTACAGCAAAGAGACGCAGGTGTTACAAAAGATGTCTTATTCAAGCAATTAGAAGAAACTTTGGGCGAAATTGAGTGTTCAGGAGAGCAACTTTGTGTGGCTTATGAACCCGTATGGGCCATTGGCACAGGTAAGGCCGCTAGCCCTGATGATGCGCAGAATATTCATGCTTATATTCGTTGCCAATTGGCATCAATTAAAGGGGAAGGTTTTGCTGAAAAAGTGCGTATTTTGTATGGCGGAAGTGTAAACAAAGACAATGCAGCAGATTTGTTGAAAAATAAGGACATTGATGGGCTGTTGGTTGGTGGCGCGAGCTTAGATGCAGAACACTTTATGCAAATCTGTAAAGTAGCCGATGCAAATTAAATGACCTCAGAGATGTATTAAAATTAAAGTCGAGTCATCATTGATGCTCGGCTTTTTCGTTTTAAAAGTATATGCAATCAAACCATTAAATACTTTATGCGGGGAATCAGAATCATCATCACTTTCTTATATGCGCAGATCAGATCCCTTACGAAGGCTGGAACACGATTTAACAATAACGCGGTAATGTAACGCGGTAATGTAGTGCGACAATTTGTCACATCGGCAGTGACTTTGAACATGGTTAAAATGCACCTACAAAAACTAACATTATGATGTCATGCGCTATCACCTATTATTTACCAGTATTTTATTGGCTTGTTCCTCCAGTTTTACGGTCGCAGAAGAAGGCCTTACCAATGACGATAAGTCACTTGAAGTTATTGAAGTTTTTGGGGTTCGTTCAAGTTTAGAAAACGACTTTCAAGAAATCAGTTTAACCCCAGGAGGGGTGACATTGATTGATATCGATAAATTACAAGAAGGTAGTATTAATAGCTTAGCCGATGTGTTGCGTTATGTACCGGGTGTGATTGCAAGTAGTGATGCGGGTAGTGATGGCATTTTTTTCAGTAGTCGGGGCTCTAATTTAGATGCCTCTGATTTTGATAATAATGGAATTAAGCTATTGCAAGATGGGTTGTCTGTTACCACTGCTGACGGTAACAACCATAATCGTATTATTGATCCTTTAGCTTCTCGGTATGCCGTGTTTGCCAGAGGAGCGAATGGCATTAAATATGGGGCTAGTACGTTAGGTGGAGCGATTAATTTTGTGTCGCCCACCGCTCACGATACCGCAGGGGCAGAGCTTTTTGTTAACGGGGGCAGTAATGGCTTAATTCAGGAAAGACTGACATTGAGTAAAGTTTTTAATGAAAATTATGATGGATTAGTGACCATAGAGCGTAAGGATTGGGATGGTTTTCGTGAGCAAAATAAACAGCAGCGAACCGGGATTTATGCCAACGTTGGTATTCGTTTACATGAAGATGTGTCGACTCGTTTTTTTCTGACTTTTGTGGAAAACGACCAAGAACTACCGGGGTCTTTGACTCGTGCGCAAGTAGCCCAAGACCCAGATCAAGCCAATCTTAGTGCCATTAATGGTAACTTCCAGTTAGATGTAGAAACCTTACGGTTGGCCAATGTTACTCGTTGGGAAATTGACGAAAAACGCAACTTACAAGTAGGGTTTTCTATTGAGCAGCAACGTCTATTTCATCCAATTGTTGACCAAATATTGGTTGACTTTGATGGGCCAGGGCCAGCGGATCCCGTTGAGGTTTTCAGCCTATTAATCGATACCGACCATCAAGACGTAGCTGCTAACGTACGTTATCAGCAAAAATGGGGTAAACATGACTTATTGTTAGGCGCTAATTACGGCAGAAATCGAGTTGATGGAGAACATTTTCGCAACCTTAATGGGCAGCGAAATGGCCTGACCATGCTTATTGACAACCGCGCCGAGAGCTTAGAGCTATTCGCCTTAGACCGTTGGCAGTTTGCAGGTAACTGGACCCTTATTGCAGGAACACAGTTTGTTACTGCTACTAGAGATATTCGTAATACTGATGTATCTGATGATAGCGTACGCGACCCAAATGGCAATTTTGATAGTTTTAACCCTCGTTTAGGTGTGGTTTATGCCATTAATGACAGCGCGAGTTTGTTTGCAAATGTATCTCGATTATATGAGCCACCACCTAACTTTGAGCTTGAAGATGAGATCAGCCAAACTCAACAGAGTTTAAGAGCAATGCGCGGAACGGTATTTGAAATTGGCACGAGGGGGGAGCAAGTTCTGAATGCGAATATTCGTTGGAATTGGGATGTGACGGCATATTATTCCGAGCTTAATGATGAAATCCTATCGGTTGAAGATCCTAATGCACCGAATACCAGTCTAGCGACGAATGTAGACAATACATTACACGCGGGTCTAGAAACACTCCTTGGTGCAAGCTTTAGACTAGGTAAGTCTGACAATCGTTTGGAGCCTTTGTTGAGTTTCACTTACAATAAGTTTGAGTTTGACGATGACCCAATATACGGCAACAACGCATTACCCGCAGCGCCAGACTATCAAATTCGCGCTGAATTAATATATCGGGCGGAAAACGGCTTTTATGTGGGCCCAACGATAGATTGGCTTGATGAAAGGTTTGCCGACTTCGCCAACACCTTTGTAGTTGACGATTACACTTTAGTCGGATTACGAGCGGGGTGGAGTGACAAACGCTGGCGTATTTTTGCCGAAGTACGCAATTTGTTCGACGAAGAATTCATAGCTAATCATGGTGTGAGGGAACAAGCCAGTGAGAATGATGCTATCTTAAATCCGGGAGAGCCACGTTCTGTATATATTGGCTTGCAGGCTCGTTTTTGAGGTAACTTGGGAATATTGAAAATATGGAGGACACCATCTGCCTAGGGCGTGTCCATAATTAAGGTTAACTATTTTACGTTTGAGAAAGGCCAACAGATAAAACTGGATTGATGAATGACTATAAGAAGTTAAAAAGTAATGCCAAAGCAATTAAAGCTAATCGTTAGCGTTTCACAATCAATCCAAAATGGGCTTTTTTGGGCGCGTTGGTTATTTATTTTTGTTGCCGCTTTGCTCGGATGCTTGTATGCAGTAGGTCATGCTTATTGGATTATACTGGTTCTATACAGCATTCAATTTATCTTCTTAAAATATAACGCTTTAAGTTTATCGTCACGCTATCAGCTGGTGTTCGGACTGGTTTTTGATACCTTGTTTATGACGTGGATTTTGCATGTTATAGGTGGCGTTTTATCCGGGTGGATATCTATTTTGTTGTTCCCCGCCTTAGTCAGTAGCTTGTCTTCAAGGCGCTCTGTGGCGTGGGGCATTACGGGTTTGGCGATAACAGGTTACAGTACATTGATGTACTTACATTTAGAAAGAGTGAATGTAAGTCATGTATCCCACACAATGCCTGACATGTCTTCGCATTTACTCGGGATGCTGACGACTTTTTGTGTAGCCGTTGTCGCCTTAACAGGCTTTATTTCTCATCAAGCTAATTTACTTCGCCATAATCAAAAAAAAATAGTTCACCTTCAAGAGCAGCAATGGCGAGAAAGGCAAATAGTGGCCCTTGCCACTTTATCTGCGAATACAACTCACCAATTAGCAACACCCATTGCGTCGGCTAAACTTTTACTTGAAGAATGGTGTGAAGACTTTCCTGAACAAAGCCATCACCTTCTATCAGAAGTGAAGCAACAGTTAGATAAATGTCAGGTTGTGTTAAAAGCCCAAGTGATGAAATCTCGTC